>NZ_MVPX01000533.1:0-13953 GCF_002043085.1 Gordonia sp. i37
CCTCCGACGACGTAGCCGGTCTGCCGGAACCCGATGTCGGTGCCGAAGATCTCCTCGGCCTTCTCGAACACCTCGAGCCCGACGGCTGCCATCGCCGCCAGCGAACTGACGCCGTAGTGGCAGCGGACGATGCCCGATGACTTGCCCGTCATACCCGCGCCCACGGTATCGCGTTCGCAGACAACCACATCGGTGACGCCACGCTGCGCGAGCGCCCAGGCGGTGGCCGCGCCCTCCAGGCCGCCACCGATGATGACGATGGATGCGGTCTCGGTACTCACAACACCGCCCCTGCTCCGGGAATCCAGCTGGTGCCGGCCAGCGGGACGCGCGCCATCGCTGCGGCCTCGATCGAGATCGCCACCAGGTCTTCGGGTTCGAGGTGCTGCAGGTGTGCCTTGCCGCAGGCGCGGGCGATGGTCTGGGCTTCCATCGTCGTCACCCGCAGGAAGTTGGCCAGGCGCTTTCCGCCGACGATCGGATCGAACCGGGCGGACAGTTCGGGATCCTGGGTGCTGATGCCGGCCGGGTCGCGGCCGTCCTGGAAGTCGTCGTAGAAGCCGGCCGCCGAGCCGATCTTCTCGTACTCGTCGGCATACCGCGGATCGTTGTCGCCCAGGGCGATCAGCGCGGCGGTGCCGATGGCGACGGCGTCGGCACCGAGCGCCATGGCCTTGGCCACGTCGGCACCGTTACGAATCCCACCGGAGACGATGAGTTGGACCTCGCGATGCACACCGAGCTCCTGAAGTGCCTGCACGGCTTGCGGAATCGCGGCGAGTGTCGGGATGCCGACGTGCTCGATGAACACTTCCTGCGTGGCTGCGGTACCGCCCTGCATGCCGTCGACGACCACCACGTCGGCACCGGAGTGCACGGCGAGCTTGACGTCGTAGTAGGTGCGGGTCGCACCGACCTTGACGTAGATCGGCTTCTCCCAGTCGGTGATCTCACGCAGCTCGTTGATCTTGATGGCGAGATCGTCGGGGCCGGTCCAGTCGGGGTGGCGGCAGGCGCTGCGCTGATCGATACCCTCCGGCAGGGTGCGCATGTGAGCGACCCGCTCGGAGATCTTCTGCCCCAGCAGCATTCCTCCGCCGCCGGGCTTGGCGCCCTGGCCGAGGACGATCTCGATGGCGTCGGCCTTGCGCAGGTCGTCGGGGTTCATGCCGTAACGCGACGGCAGGTACTGGTAGACCAGGTTCTTCGACTGCCCCCGCTCCTCCGGTGTCATTCCGCCGTCGCCGGTGGTGGTGGACGTGCCGACCTCCGACGCACCACGCCCGAGTGCCTCCTTGGCGCCGGCCGACAGCGCACCGAAGCTCATGCCCGCGATCGTGACCGGGGTGTCGAGGTGCAAGGGGTACTTGGCATTTCGGCTGCCGAGCACGACGTCGGTGTCGCAGCGCTCGCGATAGCCCTCCAGGGGGTACCGCGACATCGACGCGCCCAGGAAGAGCAGGTCGTCGAAGTGCGGCAGCTTGCGCTTGGCGCCCCACCCACGGATGTCGTAGACGCCGGTGTCGGCGGCACGCTGGATGGCGGCGATGGTGGTGCGGTCGAAGGTCGCGGATTCGCGTAGACCGCGCTGTTCGTTGCTGAGGTTCATGATGTCTCCGGGTGCGGCGCTGGGTCGTCGGACGAGGGGCCGAGGGGTGGGTTCGCCGGGGGTCAGTACGCCGACGTGTTGTCGACGTGGAAGTGGTAGAGCTCGCGGGCCGATCCGTATCGCGAGTACTCGGTCGGGTCGTCGTCCTTGAAGCCCGCGGCCTTGAGCAGGCCGGCGAGCTCGTCGAGGTGCTCGGCGCGCATGGGTTTGGCGATGCAGTCGGCGCCGAGGGAGGCGACCTCACCGCGAACGTAGAGACGGGTCTCGTAGATCGAGTCACCCAGGCCTGCACCGGCGTTGCCGCGGATCACCATGCGGCCCGCCTGGGCCATGAAAGCGCTGTTGTGACCGACGTTTCCGCCGACGACGATGTCGATACCCTTCATCGAGATCCCGCAGCGCGCGGCGGCGTCGCCCTCGATGACGAGCAGGCCGCCGTGTGCGGTGGCACCGGCCGACTGGGAGGCGTTGCCCTTGACGACGACGGTGCCGCTCATCATGTTCTCGGCGACACCGGTGCCGGCGTTGCCGTTGATGGTGATCTCGGCCTGCTGGTTCATGCCGGCGGCGTAATAGCCGACGTGACCGTTGACGGTGATCTTCACCGGGGCGTTGACCCCGGCGGCGACGCTGTGCGCACCGGCCGGTGAGTTGATCTCGATCTCTCCGGCGATCTCCCCGTGCAGCACCGAATTGACTTCGCGCAGCGAGGTTTCGGACAGATCGAAGACGGTGCGATCGGTGTTCAGCGGGTCCATGCGTAGACCACCTCCGGTTCTGGTTCCCAGATTCGTGCGTTCTCCACGCCCGGCAGGTGCGCCAGGGCTCGGTATTCACTGGCCATCGCCACCCAGTCGTCGGTCTCGGCGATCACGGCGGGTTTGCAGGCGATGGCGTCGCGGACCACCGCGAACGAGTCGCGGTTGGACACGACGAGGGTGTAGAAGCCGTCGAAGGTGGCACAGACCTCTTTGAGTGCGGTCTCGACGTCCTTGCCCTGCGCGAGCTGGTGGGCGACGAAGCGTGCGCCGACCTCGGTGTCATTCTCGGAATCGAATTCAACGCCCTCCGCGCACAATTCGCGGCGGATGGTGGCGTGGTTGGAGAACGATCCGTTGTGCACCAGGCACTGTTCGGGTCCGACGGCGTACGGGTGTGCTCCGGCCGGGGTCACCGCGGACTCGGTCGCCATGCGGGTGTGCCCGACGCCCTGCCAGCCCTGTGCGGCGGCCAGGCCCCACTGGTCGGTCAGATCACGGGGTGCGCCAACACCTTTGAGGACGGTCAGGTCGCTACCGAAACCGGCGACGAGGGCGCCGGGGTAGGTGGTGCGGGCGGCGCCGAGCAGCTCCTCGGCGGGTACGGGCGCCGACAGCACGAGGGTGGTGTCGACATACTGGGCGACGACCGGACTGCCGAGTGCCTCGGTGACGGCAGCCTGGGCGTCGTCGGCGGCGACGTCGATCTCGAGAAGGGAGACGCAGGCGTGGTCGGCGGGCACCCAGCTGGGGTTGCCGTAGACGGCGATGCCCGCCGAATCGGCGCCGCGGTCCTGCATTTCACCGAGCATGCCGGTGAGCAGTTCCCCGAGGCGGGGATACAGATCGGGGTTGCGTAGATGCAACCCGACGATTCCGCACATGGTGTGGGCCTTTCGTGGTTCTGGGGTGGACGGATCAGGGATGTGAACCGGGTGTGTGGTCAGAAAGCGGTGAGATACTGATCGACCTCCCACGGGGAGACGGCCGAGTGCCAGGCGAAGAATTCTTCGCGCTTGAGCTTGCTGAAGTAGTCCGAGACCGATTGCTTGTCGGCGGGCCACTCCTCGGTCATCGCGGCGTCGAGGGTGCCGGCCACGACCGGGTCTGCCTCGAGCGCGTCGACCGCGTGCAGCAGTGTCAGCGGCAGGGTGCCGACGTGCTCGGGGCAGGTGCCCAGGGCGCCCGGATCGAGGCTGCGCTTGATGCCGTCGAGGCCGGCGCCCAGCGCGGCGGCGATCGCGAGGTACGGGTTGGCCGATCCGTCGCCGCCGCGCAGCTCGACACGCTGGTCGTCGGGGATGCGGATGTAGTGGGTGCGGTCGTTGCCGCCGTAGGTGGGCACGCGCGGTGCCCAGGAGGCGCCCGAGCGGGTGGCGGTGGCGCCGGTCCGCTTGTAGGAGTTGACCGTCGGAGCCATCACCGACTGCAGCGCGCAGGCGTGCTCGAGGACGCCTGCGACGAATCCGTAGGCGGTGGGCGAGATGCCGAGCCCGCGGTCGTCGCCGAACTCTGCGGGGAAGACCGGCTGGCCGTTGGAAGTCAACGAAAGGTGCAGGTGCAGGCCACTTCCGGTGCGCTCGGCGAACGGCTTGGGCATGAAGGTGGCCACCATGCCGCGTTCGGCGGCGATCGTGGAGAGCAGATAGCGCAGGGTGATGACGCGGTCGGCGGTGGTGAGCGCGTCGGAGTAGGCGAAGTTCTGCTCGAACTGGCCGTTGCCGTCCTCGTGGTCGTTGGCGTAGTTGCTCCAGCCCAGTTGATTCATCGCGGTGGACACCGCGGTGAGGTGCTCGTACATCCGGGTCAGACCGCGGACGTCGTAGCAGGGCTGATCGGAGTCGTCGGCGTCGTCGGCGGTCACGAGCGAACCGTCGGCGGCGCGCTTGAGCAGGAAGTACTCGACCTCTGCGCCCACCCACGGCTCGAAGCCGGCGTCCTCGGCCTGGGCGATGACGGCCCGCAGGATGTTGCGTGGGGCGAACGGCCACGGCTTGCCCTCGACGTGCGGGTCGCAGTGCACGATCGCCAGCCCTTCCTTGATGAAGGGGATCGGCAGGAACGACGAGCTGTCGGGGATGGCCATGAGGTCGGGGTCGCGCGGCTCCTGCCCGATCGCACCGACCGCGTAGCCGGCGAAACCCACACCGTCGGTGGCGAGTTCGTCGACGGCCTCGACGGGAACGAGCTTGGCGCAGGGCTTGCCGCGCAAGTCGACGAACATGGCGAGGATGAACTTGGTCCCCGACTTCGCGCAGAGTTCGGCGAGATCGTTGGTGGTGTCAGTCATGGCAGGGCTCCGGTGGTTGTGTTGGCTCTAGTATGTCCACTCCGATGAACTTTTGTCTACCTGTAGTAGACCCCCGTTGTGTTGCGATTGCGTTTCGGGGCTGTGAGGTGCAGGTATCGGGTTGGGTGGGGTGGTCGTCGGTGGTCGAGGTGTGACCGCCGATGCCCCCACCACCTACTCCTCCGCCACTCCCACCCGGTGGTCGAGGTGTGACCACCGGTGGCCGCACCACCTACTCCTCCGCCACCCCACCCGGTGGTCGAGGTGTGACGAGCCCCCTGGGGCGAGGAGCCTCGAGACCCCCGCAGATGACGCTGGAACCCGAAACCAGCACCGGTGCAATGGGACTCGAGGCTCGGCCATCGGTCAAATGGGGCCGGCCATCGAGGGAAGTGCACGACCATCGATCAAAATGGCACCGGGGGCGCACCACGGTGTGATGCGCCCCCGGTGTCGTGCACAGCGATCAGGTGCCGACGGGCTGAGCGGTCTCGGAGAGCCCGTTCTCCACGCTCTGGGTGGCCAGTGCCGGCGACATACCCGAGAGGCCACCGTGACCGACGCCGGCCGCGGGGATCTCGTAGGCGGTCTCGGCGTGGATCGAGGAGTCGAGTCCCTGGGTCTCGGTCTCGGCGTCGACGCGCAGGCCGATCGTCTTGTCGAGGGCCTTGGCGATCAGCCAGGTCATCACGAAGGAGAAGGTGCAGGTGATGACGATGCCGGCGAGTTCGCGCCACAGGATGTCGATCGGTCCACCGAACAGGAGACCGGTGACACCGGCCGGGGCACTGCCCGCGGCGAACAGCACGATGCACAGGGTGCCGACGATGCCGCCGATTCCGTGGACGATGAATGCGTCGAGACTGTCATCGACCTTGAACTTGGGCTTGAAGCTCAGGAAGAACGCGACGACACCCGCGGCGAGGATGCCGACCATCAGTGCGCCGATCGGCGTCACGGTGTTGGCCGACGGGGTGATGCCGACGAGCCCGGCGATCGCGCCGGTGATCGAACCCAGAGCGGTGACATGACCTTCCCGCCACTTCTCGATCGCCCAGAAGCCGAGCATGCCGGCACCGCCGGCGAGCAGGGTGTTGAGGACGACGAACTGGGTGACGAAATTGGCTCCGCCGGCACAACTTCCGTTGAATCCGAACCAGCCGAACCAGAGGATGCCGCCACCGAGGAGCACGATGGGCACGTTGTGCGGCCGCTCGGCACGGCGACGCCGGGCACCGAGGACCAATGCCAGGGCGAGCGCGGCCACACCGGAGTTCATGTGCACCGCCGTACCACCGGCGAAGTCGTGGATGTGGATCTTGTTGAGCAGGAAGCCTCCTGCGCCCTCGTCGGAGTCGGCGGCGAACACCCAGTGCGCGACCGGGAAGTACACCAGGGTCAGCCAGATCGGAACGAACACCAGCCACGCGCTGAACTTCATCCGACCGGCCGCACCACTGGCCACGATCGCGACGGTGATGGCGGCGAACAGAATGAACCACGCCGCGATGTAGAGCACCTGGATACCGCCGGACTGATCGTCGGTGAGGTGCTCACCGAGCCCGAGGTAGTGCACGGGATTGCCGATGATCCCCCAGCCGTGGATCGACGGCCCGGACACCAGGCCATAACCGTAGAGAACATAGATGACACAGGTGATTCCGAGGGTGGCGAACACCATTGACATCATGTTCAGGACGTTGCGTCCGCCGAGCATGCCCCCGTAGTAGAGACCCAGGCCGGGGATCATGAGTACCAGAAAGGCGAATGCGGCCAGCATCCATGACAGATCCGCGTGTGCGGCAACTACTTCCATGACAGTCCTTGGTAGAGAGGGATATGGAGGGTGATGGGGCGGTCAGTGCCCGCGGAGGTAGGCGACGACGTTGTCGCGGTAGTCGAGGAAGCCCTTGTACGCGGCGATGCGCTCGTCGAGGGTTTCGATGACGGTGGCCAACTGCTCGGCCCACGCCGGGATGCGCCGGACCTCGTCGAGCGAGGCCATGAACGTGCGGATATTGAACGTCACCGCACCGGAGGTCGGCAACCGGACGAAGTGCTCGAGTTCGATCCGAAGCCGCGCGCGACCGTAGTCGCCGTCGGCGATCATCGTGGGTATGTCGCGACCCCACTCGGGCAGTTGTTCGAGGCTGACGTCGAGCTTGTGTGAATCCGATGCCGACAGCGTCCAGTTGACCCGCCGATAGACCGCGTCGGCGGGTAGCCGACGGAGGAACTGTTCGGCGCGCGCGACGATCCCGTCGCGGATCAAACCCGGTACCGGAGCGTGGATTTCATACATGTCCATGCCGACGTCGAAGGCCACCGACCAGGCGGCTGCGAAGGTGACGATCCCGGCGTCGAAGTAGAGCCGGCCGTCGCGTTCGACGACGAGGAGCAGGTCGTCGGGGACCTCGCGCGCGAGGAACTCCAGCGGATGGCACGGGAGGCTCTCGAGGTCACCGAGAACGAATTCGGCGTCGGTGCCGAGTAACTCGTTGCGCCAGTGGAACCGCCGGTCGGCGCCTTCGGTGAGATGCATCACGGTGGGGTAGGCCAGTGCCAGATCGCGGAGGTAGTACAGCAACAGATCCCAGCAGGCGACGTCCATTCCGGGCATGATCCGCACACGCGACGGATCCTCGTCGAGGATGCGACGTCGTTCGCGCATGTAGTCGAGATATTCGGCACCACCGAGGTCGACGAGGTGGCGTCCCCATTCCCCACCGCGCGTACGCCGCGGGACGCGGGCGGGCTCGACGTTGACGGTGTAGGAGAACTCGGAAGCGTCGTCGGGAAACGGCCACGGGATGTTGGCACAATGGTCAACGGGCTGCGAAAGATACTCGCGGGCAGCGGGAGTCAGTGAGTCGAGACTCGACAGATCAGGGGTCGGCGAATCAGGGCTCGGCGAATCAGGGCTCGGCGGAGTGGATGTCGATGCGGTCAGGGGCGGGGTGAGGGTCACAGGTCCACCTCGATCTCAGGGCTGTCGGGCAGGGCACGCGATACGCAGCACATCATCGCGGTGTTCGCGGTCTTTTCCTCGTCGTCGAGGACGAAATCACGGTGCAGCACGGCACCTGCCCGCACCGGGATGCGGCATTCGCCGCACACTCCTTGCCGGCACAGGTTGGGCACCGCGACGCCGTGATCGAGAAGGCGCTCGAGCAGTGAGACCCCGGAGGGGACGTCGAGGCGCTCGCCGGTGGAGGCGAGCCGAACCAAGAACGGGTCCCCCGGGTCTTGTTCGGGTGCGGCGAAGCGCTCGAGATGGACGCGCGCCGCCGGCCACCCGGCGTCGGCGGCCAATTGGGTGTAGGTGTCGAGGAGCGCAGCAGGCCCGCACGCATACGCATGGGTACCGAACGGTTGCACCGCCATTCGCGATCGGATGGCGGAAATGGTTTCCTCCACCCCGCAGGCCTCCAGGACGGTGATGCCGTCGTGGGACGCCATCGCACGCAGGTCATCGAGGTGCGCGCCATGCCCGGGCCGATAGGAGTAGATGACCTCGGCGGTCACCCGAGAATCGCGCGCCAGCGCCCGGACGTGGGAGAGGATGGGGGTGATCCCGATGCCGCCGGCGATCAACAGCGCGTGCCGCTGGTCGAGGACGGGCGCGAACATCGAACGGGGACCCTCGATCTCGACCGTCGACCCCTCGGTGAGTGTGTCGTGCAACCAATCCGATCCGCCGCCTTCACCGCGTCGCAGGACCGAGATACCGTAACTGGTCGGCCACAGCCCGTCGTCGACGAGGGAATAGGCGTTGCGCACAGTGCTTCCGGGCGCACCGATCGTGACGATGAGGTGGCTGCCCGGCTGATACGGCACCAGCGACGGACCGTCATCGTCGGCCGGAACGAATCGGAAGTGGGTGACCGACTCGGTGAGTGCGCGTTTCTCGACGACACGCATCAATCGGGGTCCGGTGTGATAACCCGGGTGCAGATGTGTGCCCGCCGCGGATACGTCGGCGTCGTCGACCCCGTTCGAAGCAGCTCGGGTCACCACAGCTCCGGTCATGACAGCTCCCCGGCGTCGGCGGCGGAGGCGAGGAAACTTCCACGCGTGGCCGAATGATGCTCGTGGATCTCGATTCTCATCGAGCATCCCGGGCAGTCCACGGTCTCGCCTGGGCGGGCGAGAATGCGGCTGGTGGTGTGGCAGTGGGCGCAGTAGACCGGCAGATCGTCGGTAGAGGTGACATGGGCGGACAGTTCGTCCGCGATTGCCCCGGCCGCTCGTGCGACGGCGAGTGCGATCATCACATCGAACTGACCACCGGTGATCATCACCCTGGTTCCGGTGACGGACTCGTCGAGTGCGCGCCGCAGCGTCGCGACATCGTCCGCGTCGGTGAGTGTATCGAGGACCACCAGTCGGGTGGACCCGGATTCGCTGGCCTTGGCGACCCAGGTGCGCGCGGTCTGTGCAGCCGACGGATCACCGCCGATCGATACGATGAGGAAGGCGGCGGCCTCGACGTTCACCTCGGGTGGCGTGGCCGGCCACCGCGGCAGCCCGGGGTGCGGCTCGGGACTCGGTGGCGTCGGCGCGGCATCCCGCAACCATTGGGCGGCACGGTCTTTGTACTTGATGATGCCCTTGTAGTCGGCCATGTCTGCGGGCAGTTCGGCGAGCACGTCGGCGGCGCGCCGACGCCAGGGCTCGACGCCGGCGAGTTGTTCCAACGGAAGCATGTATGTGCGGATGAGGAACATCAGCGCACCCGAGTCGGGCAGCCGGATCAGGTGCTGGACCTCGACGCGAAGATGCACCAGGGCGCCGAATTCGGTGTCGTCGACATGCGCGATCGTCTCGCGGTCGGGACCCCATTCGGGGTAGATCTCGGTGGAGACGTCGAGTCGGCGGCCGATGGTCAGCGTCCAGTTGGTGCGGCGGTAGGGCTGATGTGGCTGAAGGCGTTTGAGGAATTCGTGGGCGCGGGTGATGACGCCCATCTTCTTCACGCGCGGGACCGGCCCGTGGATCTCCAGGAAGCTCATGCCGACGTCGAATCCGAAGCTCCAGTCGGCGGCGAAGGTGATGACTCCGGCGTCGACGAAGAGTTGCTCGTCACGCTGATCAAGCAGGGCCACATCCTCCTGGACCTGAGAGGTGATGTAGCGCAACGGTTCCTCACCCAGCGTGGCCTGGTCGCCGTAGCGGAAGTCGGCCTCGACACCGAGCAGGTCGTTACGCCACTGCCAGGTGTCGGGGCCGGTGGCGGTCAGGTGCATGTGGTCGGGGTAGGCGAGGGCGAGCTCGCGCATCAGTGTGAGCATCGCGTCCCAGGCGGCGGGCACCATGTGCGGCAGGACGGCGTGGCGGGTTGGATCGGACGCGAGAACCGCTGCGCGAGCGTCGAGTTCGTGATGGTACTCGGCGTCGATGTCGACCACGGCGGCACCCCACTGGCCGGCCGCGGTCACGCTGGGTGTGCCCGCAGGCTCGACGTTGGTGCTGTAGCGGTAGCGATCCTCGGGGAAGGGGAACGGGAAGCCGGTGACGAGGTCACCGGCGGCGTCGGGGGCCGGGGCAGGTGGCAGATCGATGGTCACAGTGGTATCTCCAGGGTGCATCCGTCGGCGGCGCGGGAAACGCAGGGCATCACTGCGTCTCCCGCGTTCTTCTCCTCGGCACTGAGGTAGAGGTCTCGGTGGATCGGGGTGCCTGCGGTGACGGGGATGCGGCATTCACCGCACACACCCTGACGGCACCGGTTGGGTACGGCCACGCCGGCCGCTTCGATGGCCTCGAGCATGCTGGTGCCCGACGGGACGTCGAGTGTGATCTCGCTACCGGTCAGGTGCACCTGGAAGGGATCGCCGGCATCGAGGGCGTCGATCCCGAAGCGCTCGAAGTGGATTCGTGACTCCGGCCAGCCTGCGGCCTTCGCGGAGTCGACGACGTGGTCGATGAGCCCGCCGGGTCCGCAGACGTACAGGTGGGTTCCCAGCGGTTGCGTGGTCAGGACCTCGGCCAGCCTGGTCACGAAATCGGCACGGACGGTGTAGAGTTCGGCCCGGCCGTCGGTGAGGGTGGTGACCTCGTCGACGTGCGCGGCGTTCTCCGGCCGGAAGGTGTAGAGCACTTGGGTGTCACGGTGCCAGCGGCGGGCCGCCCGCAGGTGCGAGAGGATCGGCGTGACACCGATACCACCGGCGATCAGCAGGTGTTTGGTGGCGCGAGCGATCGGCGGAAAGGCGCTGCGCGGCAACCACACCCGGATCTCATCGCCCACCTGTAGTCGGCTGTGCATCCAGCGTGAGCCGCCCGCGCCGTCGGCGACGCGCAGAACCGAGATCGAATACTCGGTGGGCGCGGTGCCGTCGGACACAAGACTGTAGGCGTTGGTGTACGGGCCGGCCCGCACCACCAGGTGGCTGCCCGGGACGAAGCCGGGTAGCGGCACGCCGTCGGCGCAGCCGGATCCTCGTGCACCGTCGGCGAAGGTGAAGGTGCGGATGTCGCGGCCGCTCTTCACGATCGAGGTGACGCGCAACGTCATCGTGCCGTCCTCGGGGACAGAACGGGCGGGCCGACTGGTCGTGAGGGTCATGCGGTGTCCTCTCGATTCGGGGTCTCGGCGTCGGCCATGAACCCGAGGAACGCGCCGCGTCTGCGGGAGACGTGGTAGTACACGAGAAGTCCACGGCCGCAACCGGTGCAGTCGACGATGTCGTCGATATCGGCAAGCGCCGAGGTGACCGTCCGACAATGCGAACAGAACACGTCGATCGGGCCGGCACCGACGGGTTCGACCACGAGTTCGTCGTCCTCGATCCCGGCGGTGACCGCCGCCGCTCGCACCGTCAGACAGGCACCGACCGGTCCGGCCACGTACACGCGCACGCCGACCGTCGCCGAGGCCAGCGCATCCCGCAGCGCGTCGGTGGCCTCGGCGGGCGTCTCGACGCAGATGAGTGTGCTCGGCCTGCCCGACGGCAGGGTGGCGACCCGCTCGGTAGCCCACGCGTGCGCGGCCTCACCGATTCCGATGACGAGGTACGACGCGCCGTCGGGCGTGCGGTCGGCGCTCGGCGGGGTGACCTCGCCGAGCCCGGCGGGGCGTGCCCACGCCGGGATGCTGCTGAACGGGATCTGGGCGGCGGTCTCCGCCGAGATCTCAGAGGTGGTCATGGCAGAACTGGTCCGTTCCGGAGGGTCGGGCGGTTCAGAGCAGGGTGGAGTCGCGATGCCCGGCGTAGAACGCGAGCGCGTAGCTCGGGGTGCTGAAGTAGATCTTGGAGCCCTTCGGGAAGAAGATCGCGTCCTTGGCCTTGGCCACCGTCTTCTGTCCGGTCTCCTTGTTCTCCAGCAGGAACTCGCCCTCGAGGACGACCTTCATCTCGTCATAGGCATATTCGTAGTACAGCGGCGCGTCGGTGTGACGGAGCTCGAAGTAGCCCGAGCACATCTCGCTGCCGTCAGGGTTTTCATAGACGTCACCGATGAAGCCTTCGGTTCCGGGATACTCGGACTCGGGCATCTTCGGCAGGTTCTCCCACGCTCCGCTGGTGACCCGGAACTCGAGTGCGCTGTTGGTTTCGACGGTCATATCTACTCCTTCTGGTCGGTCGGTTCTCCAGGGACCTGGATCACCGTAGGAAACTTGTTGCCTGTGATTAGACTCTAGGACTGTTTCGAGAGTGTGACGACTGTGTTGAATGACAGGCAACATGTCCAGCGGTGGGAAATTCGGGCAGTTTTGCCCGGGTTGTCCACCACGTGTGCCCGGGTCCGACAACTGTCGGACCCGGGCACACATAGGCGTTGCACTGTCTACTCACCGTGAGGCGGCAGACCTCATGAACGATGCGCAGCTTCCCTGTCGGCCGCACGCTGGAATCCGACCTCGTCTGATGCACACGCCAAACAGATCAGCTGATGACCAGCCGACGGATCGCGGTCCATCTCATAGGCGATGTAGCTGTCACCGCACGCGTGGCAACGCATACGCGCCTCCCACATGTCCTCGACCTCGTCGCGAGGATCGTGCGGACGCTCCATCGTGAACCAGCCCGGCTTGCTGAACCTCAGCGCCAGCCCGTAGATCACGGCGGCGAGCACGAAGGACACCGGTGGCGCCCACACGGCACCGGCCGAACCACCTGCGGCCACCATGGCGATACCCACCACGGCCGAGACACCCCACGCGGTGACGCCACCGGGATTGATCGCGGGCACACGGCCGGGCCGGAATTCGAGCGACTCCGCCTTCATACCCCGCACCCGCATCCAGCCGATGTGGGTCAATGCGATCGCCACCCAGCCGACGATGAGCACGCCCTGATACTGCAGCGAGACCGTGATCCAGCTCAGCACGTTGGTGAGCATCATGAGATAGACGACCACAGCTACCACGATCACCCAGAATGTGCGCGGCATCGAGAACTTGACGGTGCGGGCGAAGAAGTTCTGGAAGTTCGTCGATGCGAGATAGAAGTTGCCGCTGTTGACCCGCGTCTGACTGACGAGCACCCAGAGCAGGCCCCAGATACCCATCATCGAGATGATCCCGAGGATCGCCGACTCCTCGCTCAGGGCGCCGGCGATCGAGATCGTCTGCGCGAGGAAGATTCCCACGGCCGCATTGACGAGCAGGGCCGCGACGTAGAAGGGCGTGCCGAAAGTGATGTGCGAGTTGAACCTCACATCGGCGGGACGACCGAAACGGGCGTAGTCCCACGCCATCATCGTCACCACCCACACCCCCATGTAGATGACGAAGGCATACCACCAGCCGGGCACGCCGAGATCGGCACTCGAAGACGGTGTGTAGGTGAGCCACTCGTCGCTGTAGCCGTACTCGACGATGGCCCACACCACCGAACCCACGAGTCCCAGCACGTAGAGCGGTAGGAGTAGGCCGTTGAGCCGGTCCAGCCAGGTCGCCACCCCGCGCCACGCCAACGGTGCCTGATAGAGGACCACGATCAACGCCCAGAACGCGATCGGCAACCCGCCGAAATAGGCATGCAGCGCCGAGACGACGATCGAACCCTCGGCGACCACGTAGTAGGTGATCGTGATGCCGAACAATGCCGCGGCGAAAGCCGAGCCAGCTCGGCCGAAAAGCACCCGGGAGAACAGCGACACGCTCGTCCCCGTCGTGTTGGCCACCCGCGCGGCGACGGCGTTGATGAGCCCGTAGGCAATGACCGACAGACCGATCCCGATGAGGGAGTTGATCGTTCCAACGGCCAGGGCGACTGTCGCGCCGACCACCACGAAGAACATCGCGCTCATCAGACCGAACCAGGCCATGGCGACCGACACGCGGCCGG
>NZ_MVPX01000534.1:0-16714 GCF_002043085.1 Gordonia sp. i37
GCTCGGCGCGTCGGTGGCGTCGGCCTTCCAGGCTGCCGACGTCCTGCCGAACATGATCGCCGAGATCCTGCTCGGCGCGGTCCTCACCGCCATCGTCATCCCGCTGCTGGCCCGCGCCGAAGCCGAGGACCCCGACGGCGGTGCGTCGTTCATCAACAAGATCTTCACGCTGACCGTCGTCGTGCTGGGTATCGGCACCATCGCCGCGATCGCCGCGGCACCCCTGCTGACCAGCCTCAACATCGACAACGCGGAACTGCGCCCGCTGGCAACCGGGCTGGCCTACTTCCTGCTCATCGAGATCCTCTTCTACGGGCTGACCGCACTGTTCACCGCGATCCTGAATCTGCGCGGCTACTTCAAGCCCGGAGCGTGGGCGCCGGTCCTCAACAACGTCGTCCAGATCAGCGCACTCATCGCGTATTGGCTGATGCCCGGCCAATTGACGCTCAACCCGTTCCGGATGAGCGATCCGCAGTTGCTCGTCCTCGGTATCGGCTGCGCGATGGGCGTGGTGTTGCAGGCGCTGGTGCTGTTGCCGTATCTGCGTCGTGCCGGTATCCGGCTCCGCATCGAGTGGGGGCTCGACGCGCGTCTGCGCAAGTTCGGCAACATGGCGCTGGCGATCGTCTCCTACGTGGCGATCCTGCAGGTCGGTCTCATCGTCACCTATCGCATCGCGTCGGCGGCCACCGAGACCGGCATCAGCGTCTACGTCACGCACTGGCAGCTGTTGCAGCTGCCCTACGGTGTGCTCGGCGTGACGATTCTGACCGCGATCATGCCGCGGCTCTCGCGCAATGCCGCCGGCGACGACACCAAGGCCGTCGTCGACGACATGTCGCTGGCCACCCGGCTCACCATGGTCGCGTTGGTGCCCGTCGTCGCCTACATGACCTTCTTCGGCCCGGCCATCGGCGTCGCGGTGTTCAACTTCGGCCGGTTCGACGCGCACGTGGCCACGCAGCTGGGTTCGACGCTCGCCTGGGGTGCGTTCACCCTGATCCCCTATGCGATGACGCTGGTGCAGTTGCGGGTGTTCTACGCCCGCGAGGATGCGTGGACGCCGACCTTCATGGTTCTGGGTATCACCGTCGTCAAGATCGCCGCCTCCTATCTCGGTCCGGTGCTGTTCTCCGACCCGGATCTCGTGGTGCGCTGGTTGGCCCTGTCGAACGGTCTCGGCTATCTCGTCGGCGCGATCGTCGGCCACTATCTGTTGCGCAGCCGATTGCGCGCCGATGCCCGCGATCCGCGTGATGCTCGGCTGACCAACGTCGCCCGCACGACGGTGGTGACGCTCGCGATCTCCGTCGGCAGCGCCTTCGCGGTGTGGTTGATCGCCGAGATCTCGGGCCTGCATCTGGCGACACAGCACGGCAAGATCGGGTCGATCGCCTACCTTCTGCTCACCGCGATCGTGGTGCTCGGCGTGATCTATGCGGGCCTGGCGGCGGCCGGTCTTCCCGACGTGGTGTCCGTCCTGATGTCGGTGCGACGCGTGGCCGGTCGCTTCATCCCCGCACTTGCGCCGAACGGCGAACCGCAACAACAACCATCGGCAACGATCACGGTTCAGTTTCCGCGGGTCACCAGCGACGAGTCGCTACCGTACTCTGGTCAGGTACAGGTCGTTCGACGGTTCGATCGCGGTTCCGCGACGTGGCAGTCGTATGCGGTGCACACCGGTGGCGCCGCGGGCGGCGCCGGTGTGGCGCCGTGGACCCCGCCCCAACGACCCCCGGACATGCGCTATCGGAGGAGAGGAGTTCGCCGCGTGAACGAGAGCGGAATCGACGCCACACCGGAATCCCCGATCAGTCCGGCCGAACGCGGCGTCACCCCGACTTCCGATACTGCCACACCTCCGGAAAGACCAGTCGCACAGACGAATTCGGCCAGTGGCTCGGGCGGCGGTCAGCCGGCCGACGCGATGCCGGCCACCCCCGTCGATCCCGACCGTGCCGAGCCCATCCGCCCCGCGCGACGTCGCGGACCCCGTCTCGTGCCGGGCGCCGCGGTCGCCGGCGGCCGGTACCGTCTGCTCGAACATCACGGCGGCACACGGGGTCTGCAGTTCTGGAAGGCCCAGGACATCAACCTCGACCGCGAGGTCGGACTGACCTTCGTCGACGCCGAACAGCTCGCACCCCCACCGGACAAGGGAGCGCCGAGCAAATCCGGCGACACCGGACCGCAGGCCGTGCTCACCCGCACGTTGCGTCTCGGCCAGATCAGCTCGTCGGGCGTCGCCCGCGTGCTCGACGTGGTCCGCGGCTCATCGGGCGGCATCGTTGTGGCCGAATGGGTTCAGGGTTCCTCGCTGACGGAGGTCGCCGCCACGCATCCGTCACCGATCGGTGCCGCACGTGCGGTCCGCGCGCTGGCCGCCGCGGCCGAGGCCGCACATCGCTCCGGCGGCGCCCTGTCCATCGACCATCCGGATCGCATCCGCATCTCCGCCGAGGGCAATGCGGTACTCGCCTTCCCCGGCACCCTCGCCGGCGACGATGCCACCTCCGACGTCCGCGGACTCGGAGCGGTGCTCTACGCACTACTGCTGCAACGGTGGCCGCTCGACGGCGCCACCGGTTCCGAGCTGGTGACCACCGTCAACACGACCACCCCGGTCGGCGGACTGGCGATCGCCTCGCCCGCCGCCGACGGCGAGGGCCCCATAGAACCGCGCGAGGTCGACCCGGAGATCCCGTTCGAGATCTCCGCCGTCGCCGCCCGCGCGTTGTCGGGGAGTCGTGGAATCCGCACTGCGGCAACGGTTCAGCACGTTCTGGATCAGGCCACCGTCGTCGACCTCAAGACGGACATGATCCCCGCGCTCGGTGACTCCGACGAGCCGCCGGTGTCGATCGGCCCGTCAGGTCGGATCGGTTCCGACGAGCCCGCGCGCAGCAACCGGACCGTCGCACTGCTCGTCGGCGCGGCCCTGCTCGTGCTGTTCGTGGTGATCGCCCTGGTGGTGTGGCTGACCGGTGTGTTCGGCGGCGGTGACGAGCAGACCGACATCAACAAGTTCCTGTCGTCGACCACGTCGGCGCCTGCACCGGCACCTGGCGCCGCTGCACCCGCGGGCGGACCGATCGCGCTGCGCTCGGCCACCCTCGTCGACTATTCCGGGCAGTCCGGTGACAATCCCGACCTCGCCCGCAACGTGATCACCGGAGCCGGATCCGGTTGGCGCAGTGACACTTACCGCACCGCCGACTTCGGCAGCCTCAAGCAGGGGCTCGGCCTGATGCTGGATCTCGGATCGCCACAGACGGTCAAGTCCGTCTCGATCCCCACCACCACACCGGGATTCGCGGTATCGCTGCGCGGTGCGCAGAGCGCCGACGCCACCCTGGCACAGACAACCCAGCTGGCACAGGGCACCGTCGATCAGCCCGACACCACACTGTCGATCGCCAGTCCCACACAGTCGCGGTATCTACTGGTGTGGGTCACCTCCCTGCCCGGCGCGAGGGGCAGCTATCAGGTGCAGATCTCCAAGATCAGCGCGACGAGCTGACCGCGCCGCTCGCCGAGGGGGCGTCCCCGGTCGTGGGGCTCCACCCGGGTGGTCCGAAGATGTAGCCGAGCTTGGCACGCCAGCCCGCGGCCGCCCGCACATCACGGGCGATGGAGACGTACTCGTGCGTCTGCAGTGTCCAGATGTTGTAGGTGCCAACAGGTTTGGTCAGCCCATAATGTGGCCGATGCGCCTCGGCACGAAACGATCCGAACATCCGGTCCCACAGGATGAACACCCCGGCATAGTTGCGGTCGAGGTACTCCGGGTCGCTGCCGTGATGCACCCGATGGTGTGACGGGGTGTTGAAGACGAATTCGACGGGCCGCCACATGCGATCGACGTGTTCGGTGTGAATCCAGAACTGGTACACCAGATTCACGCCGTAGCAGGCGAACACCACCGCAGGCGGGATGCCCAGGAACGGCAGCGGTAGCCACATCACAAGCGCCGCACTGATATTCCACTTCTGCCGCAACGCGGTAGCGAAGTTGAAGTACTCGCTCGAGTGATGGGCCTGATGAGTCGCCCACACCAACCGGACCCGGTGGGAGATGCGGTGATTCCAGTAGTAGAGGACGTCGACGGCGACGAATCCGATCACCCACGTGTACCAGGAGCCGATCGGTAGCTGCCACGGCGCGATGTAGACGAAGATCGCCGTGTAGACCAGCAGCCCCGCGATCTTCCACACCGCGCTCGTGGCTATCGACACCAGTCCCATCGAGATGCTGGCCCGCGCGTCACGCTTCTCGTAGGCACCGACCGGTGACCGGCGCTCGACGGCAGGACCGGTGTCCTCGGCATCGGTGGCCCGGTCCTCGAGCTTCCAGGCCGCGAACCATTCCAGTACCAGCAGCGCCACGAAGAACGGGATCGCGAGCACCGTCGGCTCGTGCATCGGGTCGGGAAGTAGGTCGAGCACGGCGTTGTTCTCCGGTGATCGTCGAGTTATCTGACACAGTCTCGTGTCAGATCTGTGTGTGACACGATAGCGTGTCAGATGACGGGTTGTCCACGGTGCCGTCGGATCGCACACGCCGAAAGGGGAGAGCATTGCCATCCCGGGAGCAGCGCTCTTCCATTGAGCCCGAGTCCGCTGAGCCCGAGTCCGCGGAGCCCGAGTCCGGGGAGGGGCGCCGGTACGGGGGCGCAGAGGCCGACGAGCGACGCGCCCGCCGGCGACGAGCCTTCATCGACGCCGGTTTGCAGCTGTTCGGGGAACTCGGCTACCCCGTGGTGACCGTCAAACGGCTCTGCGACGAGGCCGGTCTGACCCAGCGCTACTTCTACGAGTCGTTCGCCGACCGTCCCGCATTGCTGATCGCCGTGTACGAGCACTGCGTCGAGGTCACCCGAACCGCGACCGTGGGTGCCGCCGCGGAATATCTCCTCGACCCGGCAGGCGTCGCGCCCGACGCCGTGCGCGCAGCGGCCCGTGACACCCTCGGGACGTTCCTCGCAACGTTGACAGGTGATCCGCGACGCGCACGCGTGATGCTCGTCGAGGTCGTCGGAGTGGATCCGACGGTGGAGTCGACTCGCCTACGAGCCATCCACAACTGGGCGAGTCTCATTCTCGCGCTGGCGATGGGGGAGCGCGAGGTGTCGCCGGCACAACACCTCGCCGCGGTCGGACTCGTCGGCGCGGTCACGCAATTGCTCGTCGATTGGTATTTCACGAATGTCGCGCCCGATCCCGTGGATATCGGCGCTGAACCCACCGACCTCGACGTCGTGCTCGACGTCTGTGTCGATATGTTCGGTGCCACCTACGATCAGCTCATGCGCTGAGAAGGTTCGGCGTCATCTTTTCCTTTCGCTCGCCGGACCGTCGGCGCTGAATTTCGTCGCACGGTCGGCCATGATGGGGTGATGGCACACACCGAACTCGACGACCGGGTTGTCGCATTTCTCACCGAGGGCACGCGTACCGGAAAGGTGGCATTCGTCTCCACGTCCGGACGAGCGCTCGTCGCGCCCATCTGGTTCATCGTGGATGACGGTGTCCTCGTGTTCAATACCGGGGCAGACACCGCAAAAGGGCGTGCGCTCAGCCGTGATCGGCGACTCACAATACTTGTCGACGACGAGCGTCCGCCCTTCTCGTTCGTTCAGGTCCAGGGCACCGCGGAGATCGGTGAGGATCCCGCCGATCTCCTCGATACCGCAACACGTATCGCTGCCCGATATATGGGGCCGGATCTCGCCGACACGTACGGCAGGCGTAACGCGGTACCCGGCGAGCTCGTCGTCCGCCTCACGCCCACCAAGGTGAATGCGGTATTCGACATCGCCGACTGATCGCGGGACCGAATCTCTCGCCGGCGATTCGGTAGGGCACCACATAGTCGCCGATTTTCTTGCCCTGCGCGGGAAATACGATGGGGCTCGTTTCGCTGAGAGCGTTCCAGAGTTGTCGAAAATTGTTGCACTTCAAGCTCATTGAAATACCGGGGATAATTTCGCGGATATCCGCGCCACCGGGCCGAGACGCCCGATTGACGCTGCTGCCGGCGTCGGGCGAGGGTTGCCGTCCGACGCCGTCGGCGTCCCTGCACGTGGCCAGTGCACACATATGCGACGTCTGGCCCGCGGCGTGCGTTATTCTCGTGGCGTGGCTAAAAGACAAGTTGTGTCGTTCATAGATGACCTCGACGGCCGTGAACTCGATATCGACGATGCTCACACCATTTCGTGGTCGTGGTCGGGCGTCGATTACCAGATCGATGTGTCGTCGGCGAATCTCGACAAGATCGAGAACGGTCGGGTTCCGGTCGCCAAACTACTCGAGGTGTCGACCCGGGTCGGTGGCCGTAAGCAGTCGACCGCGCCGAAGGTCAGTACCCCCGCGGCGAGCTCGGAATCGTCGTCGAGTTCAGCACGTCCGTCCACCAAGGTGATTCGCGAGTGGGCGCAGGAAGCGGGTTACGAGGTGCCGCTGCGTGGCCGACTCCCGAAGGAAATCCTCGAGGCTTACGACGCGGCAAACTGACCTGCACCCCAAATCCCACGATTATCGAACTGACCCGGTACCTGATTCGCGACGTCGACCGACGTCGGGGTACCGGGTCTTTTCCTATGGTGGATACCCGTCACGCCTGTAATGCGCGGCCGTATCGCCGGGGGATCGCATCCTGGAGCGCGGCGGCCACAGGTCGGCCGAGCCTGGTCATGAGGGTGGCCGGCCTCGAAAAGGCGTTGATCGACAACTGAACCGACTCGTCGGACATCAGACGCAGTTCGAATCGTTCCTCACCCATTTCCGGGTGCCCGGGCAGCGTCCCGTAGGTGAACCCGGCCATGTCCTCATCGGACTCCACCGCGACGATAGCCACGGGTGCCCGCACAGCATTCACCCTCCCGATCCGTAGGCCCAATATCGCCACCGCATCGTCGGTGATGGTGGGATGCGACGCGGCGACCGCGATATTCGCGCGCAGTTGGATCTGCCAGGACAGCATGGCCTCACGCGCCACTTCGAAATGATCACGGCCGCTGCCCAGTTGCGTCCGCAGGCGGACGTGTCGATAGCCGGTGGGTGTCACTCCGGTCGTCTCGCCGACCTCCGAATAGGTGAATTCTTCGGCGCGCAGCCGTCGTACTTCGACATCGTCGAGGAGGCGCAGCCGGGCGCGGGACACCTCCTGACTGTAGCCCCAAACGGTGTGAAAGCGCTGGCGCACAGCGATTTCCGGGAGCGTGCGGCGTGTGTGTCGTGGACGCCGCATGGCCGCTCCGGGACCGGACTCGGCGTGGTGATCTTGCTCACGTCTATGCAAATGAAGTAGTGAAGCCCGACTATCTGATATTAAATCTCCGTCGGAGTGCGCGACCGGGCAACGGGCTTGATCCGCGCTCTGGGGGGAGCACACCATGCGGACTTTCTTTCTCTACCGTCACATCGACGTATCCGGGGTGACCGGCACCGGTGTGGTCGCCGAGGGCGTCGAATTCACCGACGGAAGTGTGGCGATCCACTGGGTGGCCGGCGAACACCGCTCGACCGCGGTGTGGGGCGGGATCGCCGATGTCGAGGCGGTTCATGGTCATGACGGTGCGTCAACGATCCAATGGACAACGCCGGCCGGGTAGCGATCTCGAGTGCGTCTCCGCGCAGGTTCGGCTGCGCCGCAGGCACTTCCGTCGGTTGTGCAGCAGGTGAATCAAGTCGATGACATCGACATTCGATGACACCGCCTGCGGTGCGGCACTCGGTCGCGGGGCCCGAGGAACCTCGATTGATCCAGGTCTCCCCACCGTCGGTGCGGTTGTCCACAAGCACCGCACCACGACTATCCCGGCACACCCGCGCCCACTACGCTCGATCCCATGTCCGGGGGGACCCACTCGCCACAGGGCGACGCACGCAGCGACGAGCAACTGCTCGCCGCGCACACCCATGGCGATCCCACCGCCTTCACCACGCTCATCACCCGACACCACACCTACCTGTGGAATGTCGCCCTGCGCACCACCCGAGACCCCGACGATGCCGCCGACGCCCTGCAGGAGGCACTGTTGTCGGCTCACCGCACCGCAGGCTCTTTTCGCGCCGAGGCACGTGTATCGAGCTGGTTGCATCGCATCGTGGTCAACGCTTCGCTGGATCGACTGCGGCGCAACGCGGCTCGCCGCACTGTGCCGCTACCGGAGTTCGACACCGCGATTCTCACCGATCACACCGACGACTATCAGCGCGTCGACCTGACCGAGACGATCTCTCGAGCGCTCGACGAATTGCCGTCCGGTCAGCGGGCGGCGGTCCTCGCACTCGACGTCGAGGGTTACTCCATCTCGGAGGCGGCGCAGTTGCTCGGCGTGCCCGAGGGCACGATCAAGAGTCGGAGTTCGCGCGGACGGCTGCGCCTGGCCAAACTGCTCGGTCATCTCCGTCACGAGTCACTGCAGGACGAGTCGGAGTGAGGCCGGGCGTGAACTTTGTCTCGAACGCCATGGAACCCCTGGAGGTCCTGCTGCGTCCAACTATTCGTGGGTCCCATCACGACCGGGTTCCCACCGGGTACAGCGACACGACACGAGGGGAGCGCGGATGACCGACGATGACCTGCGCTCTGCAGGATCACCGCGCTTTCCGGATCCACCGTATTCCGTGGATCTGCTGACCGATCTCGATGCCGGCGTACTCGAACCCGATGTCGCCGCGCACATCCGTTCCCGACTTGTCGACGACTCCGGAGCTCGGGAGGTTCTCGCGGCATTGGAGGGTCTGCGCGTCGATCTGCGCGATCTTCCGGTGCCCGAGCAGCCCGTTCCCGAGTGGGTCGACGCGCGCACACAGCAAACGCTCGCCCGAATCGCCGCCGAGGTCGGCAGCGGAAGTGACGTCACACCGCTCGCGCGCCGACGGCCGCTGCGCTCGGCCCCGCAGGCGGTGGCTCTGCTCTCGGTGGCCGCAGCCGTCCTCGTTGCCGTCATCGTGGGTGTCGTCCTGGTCAGCCATTCGGCCCGTACCGGCGCTCCGTCGAACCAGGCCGATGGCACCCCCGCGAGTTCGTCCGTTGTGCCCACCGTCGCCGCACCGGGTGCCGCAGCAGCGCTGTCGGTGCTCGGCCGGACCGACGGTGCACCATTCGCCTCCACAGCCGCATTACGCCGGTGCACCGCTGCCAACGGTGTCGCTGCCGAGACACCGGTGCTGGGGTCGGGACCGGTAATGGTCAACGGTGTCCGCCAGGTGGTGATCCTGCTCGCCACCGGGACGGCCGGGCGGTTCCTGGCGCTCGTGGTCGGCCCCGAGTGTGATTCCCGCAATCCGGCCACGATCTCCCGCACGATCATCGGGGGATGATCCCGCCGAGAACGCCCGGGTATATCGTTCGTCAACCATGCAGCCGAAACGCCCGATCGCGCGTCGTGGGGCCGACGCGTCGGGGAACATGTCCGCATACCCTTGTGTTGAATGCCAGGTACGTGCGGCTCACCGGGCCGGCGCGTCGATGACACGGAGGACGAATTGACCCAGTCAGACAACCAGCAGATCCACGAGCTGATCATCGTCGGATCCGGGCCTGCCGGTTACACCGCGGCGGTGTATGCGGCTCGCGCCGAACTCGCCCCGCTCGTCTTCGAGGGAACTCAGTTCGGCGGCGCTCTGATGACGACCACAGAGGTGGAGAACTTCCCGGGGTTCCAGAACGGCATCCAGGGTCCGGCACTGATGGACGAGATGCGCGAGCAGGCGATCCGCTTCGGCGCCGACCTCCGCATGGAGGACGTCGATGAGCTCCGGCTCGACGGCGACATCAAGGAGGTCGTGGCTTCCGGTGAGACCCACCGCGCCCGCGCGGTCATCCTCGCGATGGGTGCCGCTGCGCGGTACCTCGGTATCGACGGTGAGCAAGAGTTGCTCGGCCGCGGCGTCTCGGCCTGCGCGACCTGCGACGGCTTCTTCTTCAAGGACCAGGACATCGCGGTCATCGGCGGCGGTGACTCGGCAATGGAAGAGGCCACGTTCCTCACCAAGTTCGCGCGTTCGGTAACCCTGATCCACCGCCGGGAGGAGTTCCGGGCCTCGCGCATCATGCTCGATCGCGCCCGCAACAACGACAAGATCCGGTTCGTCACCAACGCGGCGGTCAAGTCCGTCATCGGTGACGGGTCGGTCACGGGTCTCGAACTGATCGACACCCGCAGTGGCGACACCCAGACAGTGGACGTGACCGGCATGTTCGTCGCCATCGGCCACGACCCGCGTAGCGAACTCGTCCGCGGCCAGGTCGACCTCGATTCCAACGGATACGTCCAGGTCCAGGGCCGGACCACCTATACATCGCTGCCCGGTGTCTTCGCCGCGGGCGATCTCGTCGACCACACCTATCGGCAGGCCATCACCGCGGCGGGCAGCGGATGCGCTGCGGCGATCGACGCCGAGCGGTGGTTGGCCGAACAGGGCGACATCGACCCCACCCCGGTCGAGGCCGACGTGCTGGTCGTCGACGCACACAGCTGACCCGGCCGCACCGGCCACCCGAGCCTCATCAACCCCCAGACTCATCAACCCCCAGACTCATCACAGGAGGACATCACCATGGGAGCAAATACCGTCGCCGTCACCGACGCCACGTTCAAGGACGCCGTACTCGGCTCCGACAAGCCGGTGCTCGTCGACTTCTGGGCCACCTGGTGCGGACCGTGCCGCATGGTGGCACCGGTTCTCGAGGAGATCGCCGACGCACACAGCGACAAGCTGACCGTCGCGAAACTCGACGTCGACGCGAACCCGGCGACGGCGCGTGATTTCCAGATCATGTCGATCCCGACGTTGATCCTGTTCGAGAACGGACAGCCCACCAAGACCATCGTCGGCGCCAAGGGCAAAGCCGCATTGTTGCGCGAGCTCGATTCGGTGGTCGGCACCAACGCCTGACATCGTTGGAGATGGCATAACGACAGGCACGGTCACCGACGTTCGGGCTGGTGACGGTGCCTGTCGCTACATTGTGACCTGATCCGGTTTGGCCCACATCGGTCGAACTGAAAGAATGCTCGTGGTTCTGCCGAGTGCGTTTCCGTGAGTACCGGCGTCGAATCGCGATCCGCACGGACACTGATTGTTCGTCGCGACCAAGGAGTCTGAAGATGCCACAATTCCGACTGGGTGATCAGGGCTCGGCAGTCGCCGAAATCCGTTCGATCCTCGCCGGACAGGGTCTTCTCAGCACAACTCGCGGACGACACGCCGCCGACGCCGACACGCCGGGTGACACTTTCGACGCCGACACCGACCAGGCGGTGCGGGCCTTCCAGCAGCGGCGCGGCCTCATCGTCGACGGAATCGTCGGACCCGCGACCTACCGCGCGCTGCGCGAGGCCTCCTATCAACTCGGCGCACGTGTGCTCGCGTTCCGCTTCTCGGCGCCGATGGTCGGCGACGACGTCGCACAGCTGCAGAACCGCCTACAGAACCTTGGCTACTACACCGCGCTGGTCGACGGTGTCTTCGGCGAGACAACCCACAACGCTGTCTGTCTCTATCAGAGCGAATACGGGCTCTTCGCCGACGGAATCTGCGGGCCCGCCACCCTGCGTTCTCTCGAACGCCTTGGTACCCGGGTGACCGGTGGGTCGCCTCTCGCCATCCGCGAAGAAGAGCACGTCCGTCGTTCGGGTCCCCGATTGTCCGGCAAGCGCATCGTGATCGATCCGGGATCCGGTGGGCTGCATGACCTTTCGACCGGTGATCTCGCCGACACGGAAAGTCGCCTACTGTGGGATCTCGCTGCCCGCCTCGAAGGCCGGATGGCGGCCGCCGGCATGGAGACCTTTTTGTCACATGACGGCAGGGGACGGCCCACCGATGAGGAGCGCGCCCGGGTCGCGAACATGATCGACGCCGATGTCATGATCTCCTTCCGCGTCGGGCATTACCCGAACTCGGCCGCGAACGGCGTGGCGGCCTTCTACTTCGGTAACAGCCACGGATCGTTCTCCACAATCGGCCGCAACCTGGCCGGCTTCGTCCAACGCGAGGTCGCCGCACGGACCCCGTTGACGGACTGCCGCACTCACGAACGCACGTGGGAGCTGTTGCGGCTCACCAGGATGCCGGTCATCATTCTCGACGTCGGCTACATCACCAACCCCGACGACGCTCGGGTCCTCGAGGACGCCGACTACCGCAACGTCATTGCGGAGGCGATCCTCGTCGCGGTCAAGCGACTGTATCTGCTCGGCGACGACGATCGACCCACGGGGACCTACACCTTTGCCGATCTTCTTGCCGCCGAAGAGATCTCCTGATCCGACGCGGTAAATCACCGCGCCACTTAGCTTTTCGTAGCAGTCTAGAGTCGGCTTCCTACCGGGGCGAAGGTTCGTTCCCGTCCCGTCATGTCGATCGCCGCCATCACGACCAGTTTCTCCAGAGCTCCCTCGACCTCCGACTTCCACCCCAGACCTTCATCGAGCTCCAACCGCAGCCGGGGGAAGCGGGCGTGAGATGCAACGACATCGAATCCCGATGCTTTCAGGAAGGCGGCGTCGAGTAGACATCGAGTGCACAGATCGGGCTGCGGGTTGTCGAGGATTTCACGCGCGACGCTGACGATCTCCTCATCCGACCATTCACTGATGTCGCGCATTCCCGGAGTCGCATCAGGCGTCGGGTTCCGGCGGGCCGTGCCGGATCCAGCACCGTCCGGTCCGCCGCCACGAACCAATCCGAATGCCTCGACCGCGCGAACACCGCGACGCATGAGGTCGACGAGCACCGCATCGAGTAGGGGAGTGGCCACCTCCTCATAACCGGGCTCCACCTGGATGGAGGTGAGGAGAATGGCGTCGGCGCTGACCGGCGACGTCGGGAACAACCGAGATCGTGGGACACGGCCGGGCGGTGCATAGAAGGCTGTGCCGACGATGACTCCGGTCGCCGGATCGGTGGCGAGCTGACCGCACGCACCCCACTCCAAGAGCACCGAGGAGATCCAGGCTTCCTTGTCGAACTCGCTCTCGAACGGAGCGCGGGCCACGCCACGACCGACGATCTCGCCGCGACCTACCACCTCGGTATGCCCCGCGGACTCGGGTTGATCCAGCGGGCCGGCCATGCTGGGGTCGACCTCCCAGAAGACACACCGACGCGCATGCGGAGGTAGTGACTCGAACGACTCGAGAGTCAGCCGCGAGACCACCGGTTCCATGTCAGCTCATCCGTCCCATCGCCACATTGCCGTCGGAAGCCGCAGTCACACCGAAACCGATTGTGCTGTAACGATATTCGATGTTCATCGTTCCGCGTTCACGTTGTTGCGTCACAGTGACGTTACTCCCGAGGGTGGTTGGTCGTGGAAAATCGTCGGCGAAATCACTTACCCGGATCGATCACTCCAACGATTCGCTGGAGGTCGTCCACCGAACCGAACTCGACGACGATCTTGCCTTTTCGCTTACCCAAACTGACCGTGACGCGAGTGTCCAGACGATCCGACAGGCGTTCGGCAAGGTCTTGGAGGCCGGGCATCTGCATCGGTTTGCGCTTGGAGGTCGGCGAGGGGGCCGTCGATCCGCCGTCACGGTTCTCGAGAGTGACCGCTTCTTCGGTCGCGCGGACCGACAGTCCCTCGGCGACGATGCGCGCCGCCAACGCCTCCTGAGCATCACTTCCGGTCTCGAGAGACAACAGCGCGCGCGCATGTCCGGCGGACAGGACCCCGGCCGCGACACGTCGCTGGACCGGAATGGGTAGCTTCAGCAGCCTGATCATGTTGGTGATCACCGGGCGCGAGCGACCGAGTCGGGCGGCCAACTCCTCATGTGTCACGTCGAACTCTTCGAGGAGTTGTTGATACGCGGCCGCCTCTTCGAGCGGATTCAGCTGCGCGCGGTGAATGTTCTCCAGGAGTGCGTCGCGGAGCATGTCACCGTCGGGCGTCTCCCGAACGATCGCCGGGATCGCATCGAGGCCGGCCTCTTGACTGGCTCGCCACCGACGTTCGCCCATGACGATCTGGAACTCGACACCGTCGGCGGTGGGAGCGGGCAACTTGCGAACCACGATCGGCTGCATGAGACCGAACTCGCGGATCGAATGAATCAACTCGTTCAGCGCATCCTCGTCGAAGACGGTCCGCGGCTGATGCGGGTTCGGCTGAATGAGCTTCGGTGGGATCTCCCGGTACACCGCGCCGACCTCATCGGGTGTGCCGATCGGAGCCGGGGGAGTGGATGCACCTGGCGCGCCGGCACCGTTGGCTGTGGCCGCAGCGGTCTTCTGGCTCGGTGCGCCTGCCGATGACGCTGCCGAACCCCCACCGTTTCCGGTGCCGATCACGACGTCGGCTGCGGCAGCTCCGAGCTTCGGAGCGGTCGGGTCCTCGTCGGTGGGACCGGTCGGGATCAATGCCGCCAAACCGCGGCCGAGTCCACCACGTCGGTGTGCGGTCTCTTTCTGACTCACTGGATTCCTCTCGGGCAAGGCGGGCTGACACTCTCGGGTGACATTCGGTATCAGGCGGTATCAGGCGGTATCAGGGCACGGGCGCCGTGTCGGCGCGCATAGCGAGTTCTCGGGCAGCGTCGAGGTAACTCATTGATCCACGTGAACCCGGGTCGTATTCGATGATCGTCATCCCGTATCCGGGTGCCTCGGAGACCTTGACGCTTCGAGGGATAATCGTGGACAAGACTTTCTCGCCGAAGTGTCGGCGGACTTCCTCGGCCACCTGGTCGGCAAGCTTTGTGCGTCCGTCGTACATGGTGAGGAGGATCGTGGACACGTGGAGCTCTTTGTTGAGATGTGCCTGGACCAACTCGATGTTGCGGAGCAACTGCCCGACACCTTCAAGCGCGTAGTACTCACATTGGATGGGGATGAGCACCTCGCGCGCCGCGACCATCGCGTTGACGGTCAGCAGACCGAGTGACGGCGGGCAGTCGATGAAGACATAGTCGAAGCCGAACTCCGCCATCGCCTCGTCGTTCAACGCATTCCGAAGGCGGTTTTCACGTGCGACGAGAGAAACCAACTCGATCTCGGCACCGGCAAGGTCAAGCGTTGCGGGGACACAGTAGAGGTTCTCGTTGCTCGGACTCTGTTTGATCGCCTCGCGGACCCCGACTTCTCCGAGGAGCAGTTCGTACACCGAGGCAATGTCGGGCGCGCGATGATCGATTCCGAGCGCGGTACTGGCGTTGCCCTGAGGATCGAGATCGACGACAAGGACACGGAGGCCGTGGACAGCCAGTCCCGCTGCAAGGTTGACGGCTGTCGTCGTCTTGCCGACGCCACCCTTCTGGTTGGCAACCGTCAGGACGCGGGTCTCCCGCGGGCGGGGTAGTCGCCCAGCCGCACCGGGTGTCAGCACCTGGCTGGCTCGGGCGGCCGCGGCGGCGATAGGGGTGTCGTCCAACGATGCCTCCAAGGCCGTCGAAGTAGTGGGAGAGATGATGCGAGGGTCCGAGGCGCTCTTGCTTGGGGAGACGGTTTCACGTGAAACGTTGCGATCTTGCTGGACCACGCGGGGACTCCTTCGACCGACCAATGGGGTGTCATCACCAGAGATCTCCGAGCCACTTGATGACGCTCTTCTATTCTGCGCCCTGCGACCGATCCGCACCAATTACCTCCCTGACCCACGAGAGTCCGATCGGCTACGCCGATCAACCCGCTTCTTCTTGGATGACTGCGACCCGCTGACACGATCATTTCGGACGCCCACAACAACCGTAGTCGGCGGTTCGATCACGCCGACACCACACTGTTGTACCTCGAGATCAATCAGCCCTCGGCGCGATGCAGCCATGCGGTCCCGCTCGATCTCGTCGGACGCTGTCGATCCCTTGATCGCCACCAGCCGCCCGCCGGGTCGAATCAGTGGAGCAGACCACGAAGCCAAACGGTCCAGTGGCGCGACCGCACGCGACGTCACCACATCGGCGAGCCCTACCTCAGCTCGCACGGCTCGCTCCTCGGCGCGACCTCTGACGACCGTGACGTCCAGCCCGAGAGATGCGACGACCTCTTCCAGGAATGTTGTTCGTCGTAGGAGGGGCTCTACGAGCGTGATGCGGAGATCGGGTCGTGCCAAGGCCAGTGGGATGCCCGGCAAGCCGGCGCCGCTACCAATGTCGATGACGTACTCCCCGTCGGCGATGACCTCACCGAGTACCCCACAATTGACGATATGGCGATCCCATAGGCGCGGTACTTCCCGCGGCCCGATGAGGCCACGCGTAATGCCGTCGGTCGCGAGCATCTCGCGATACCGCATCGCCAGTTCCAGCCGCTCCTCGAACACCGCATGGGCCGATGGGGGAGGGGAGGAGTCCGCACCGTCGTCGTGCACGGCACTGCCGCTCTCATGTTTCACGTGAAACGCGATCCTTCCGTTTGTCTTCCCCACGCCACATGTTCCACGTGAAACATGGACCTCGCCGCGGAGAACATCACAGCATCAGGAATTACAGATGTGTAATTAGCAGTGCCAGAAATGACGAAGTCCCGGCGCTAAACCGGGACTTCGTCACTACCGACCTCATGGTCGACTTCATGGCACCGAGCATGCCGCGTGCAGCGGCTGATCGTCAGTCGACCTTGATGACGACGACCTTACGCTTGGGTTCAACGCCCTCACTCTCGCTGATGACGCCATCCACAGCCGCGACGGCGTCATGCACAATCTTCCGCTCGAACGGGGTCATCGGATCCAGCGCTTCGCGGCCGCC
>NZ_MVPX01000535.1:0-15048 GCF_002043085.1 Gordonia sp. i37
CCCCCCCAGCCGATCGCGGCGGTCGGCCCGCCACCGTGCGATGTCGAGCATGAGCCGGCTACGGTCGCCGGTCACCTGCTGGACCGCGAGACGCGTCAGCTCCTGCAGCGCGTCAAGAACCTCACCCTTGCGGCCGACGAGCTTCGCGAGATCGTCGCCACCGTCGATGCTCACCACCGCGCGGTCCCCGTCGACGTCGAGATCGATGTCGCCGTCGAAGTCCAACACGTCCAGGAGCTGCTCGAGATAATCGCCGGCGATCTCGCCCTCTTCGAAGAGACGGTCGCCGTCGTCCTCAGCACCGTCGTCCTCAGCACCGGTCTCTTCCGACTCGGCGACCTCAGGTTCCGCAACTCCGGACTCCTTGACGTCCGACTCGGTCACAGGAGATTCAGTCTCAGAAGACTCGGTCACTTCGGGTTCCGTCACATCTGATTCGCCGTGCGTCGCGGTCTCAGCTGTCATCTCGGTTCCACCTTCTTACTCGTACTTGCGATGTCTGGCGCGGTCGCCGGTATGACCCGGCCCGTGATGGGGGAGTACTGCAAACGGTTCAGCGCCGGCCGCCCTTGCGGCCGCCTCGCTTTCCGCCCTTCTTCGACCCCTGATTTTTTGGCCTGGCTCCCGACCCTCCGGAAGTCTGCGCCGCAGGTTTCTGTCCCGGCTTCGGCTTGGCGGGTGCGGACCCATTCCCGTTCCCCGTGGAACCGGACGACCCAAAACCAGACGCCCCAGAACCGGACGCCCCAGAACCGGACGCGCCTGCCGCCTCGGACTCAGTCGCGGCCGCGGATGTCGAGGCGTCAGCTTTCGAGTCCTCAGGTTTCGAGCCACTCGCCTTCGCACTGCCGGCCCCACCGATCCCGAGGGCCTTGGTGAGTCGATCCATCAGCGATGCGTTCTTGGTGCTCTCCGCCGAGTTGTCGGAAGCCTCTTCCGCACCGTCGGCTTTCTCGAGGTCCACACCGTTCTCCGACCCCTGGCCGTCACCGAGTTTCTTGGTGCGGTCCGGTTTGACCCCGGGTTTGGGAGCGTTGGCCTTCAACTTCTCTTGCTTGGCCAGTCGGGCCTCTTCTTCTTCCCTGGCGATACGACCGAAGACGAGGTGCTGCTGCCCGTAGGTCCAGACGTTGTTGCTCATCCAGTACAGGAGGATCGCGACGGGGAAGAATGCGCCGGTGACCAAGATGCCGAGCGGGAAGATGTACAGCGCGAGCATGTTCATCATCCGGGTTTGCGGATTCTCTAGCGCGGCCTCGGGTTGACGTGCGACCGACGCCCGGGAGTTCATGTGGGTCGCGATGGACGCGATGATCATCATCGGGATGACCACGATGGCGATGTCGACTCGCGTGAAGTCAATCGGCTGCCCCGGCTGGACGAACGCCGCCCACTCGGTCTTCGGCTCGGAGATGAACGACGACAGCGGCACCCCGAACAGGCGAGCGTCGAGGAAGTTCTGCACCTGGTCGACGTTGAAGATGTAGTTGCCGACCGACCGTGTTTCCTCGGGCGACATGCCGAGCTGACCCATTCCGTGCGCGGTGCGGTTGAACGACCGCAGCACATGGAACAGGCCGATGAACACGGGGACCTGCAGCAGCATCGGGAGGCAGCCGAGCAGGGGATTGAACCCGTGCTCCTTTTGCAGCTTCTGCATCTCCTCGGTCATCTTGACCCGATCCTTGGCATACTTCTTGCGGATCGCCTGCAGCTGTGGGTTGATCTCCTGCATCTTCTTCGTGGTGCGGATCTGCTTCACGAAGGGCTTGTAGAGAATCGCACGCAGGGTGAACACGAGGAACACCACCGACAGTGCCCAGGCGACGCCGTTACCGCCGGGAGAGTCCGGCGTGATGAAGTCGAACAGCCAGTGCCAGAACCACATGATCGCGGATACCGGCCAATAGATGAAGTTCAGCACGGGTCAGCTATCCCTCACTTCCATAGATGCGCGTACGCCGTCGTCGGCGATGCGATACGACGTTTCCGCCGCGTCCGATTGAGAAAGGTCGTCCGATTGAGAAAGGTCTCCGTGAGCGACGTCGCTCTGCGCGCCATCACGCCGCGTCACCTGCGAGGGCACCGGCGGATGGCGGAATCCTCGATCGGGGACAGGGTCATAGCCGGGCTTGTGCCACGGTCCGCACTTGAGCAGCCGGATCACCGCCAGCGCACCGCCGTGGAAGAACCCGTGTCGGGTCAACGCCTCGACCGCATATGCCGAGCAGGTCGGCTCGAACCGACATGTCGGCAGTCGCAGGGGCGACACCCAGGTGCGATACAGCTCGATGACAAAGATCAGCGCGCGCCGCGGGAACAGATGGATCCATCGCATGACCCGCGTTGACCGCGAGTCCTCGATGGCGGTGGGCGTGCAGCAGTGGGGGAGGGGCTCGACATCGGTCATGCCGACACCCCGGCGCCGGCCACGTCGACCCCTGCGGAACGCGCTGCAAGCTGGCGAACACGCTTACGTCCCATCACTTCTCGCAGCTGATCGGCCAGTTCGTCACTGGAGCGATGTGCGGCGCCCGGGAGGGCGCGGACGACGACGAAGGTCTCGGTGGCCGGAACCCGCCCGCGGACATCGCGGAAGGCGGCGCGCAGCCGACGGGCCACTCGATGCCGAACCACTGCGGGGCCGACGGACTTGCTGACGATCAGCCCCAGCCAGGGCCCGCCGGACATCGCCACCTGGGTACGACGTCCCGACGGGTCCGGCCAGACCGACGGGACCACGGCGACGCTGACCACAAGATCACGCGTCGAGGTCCGCACACCGCGTTTCAGCGTGCGGGAGAAGTCGGATCCACGAGAGATCCCATGTTGGGCCGACATCATCGAACAACACGAAGCCGGCCGGACTTGTGGTCACGACCGGCAGCGCAAGTCGAGATCAGGCCGTGAGCTTCGCGCGGCCCTTGCTGCGACGGCTGTTGACGATGGCACGACCCGCACGGGTGCGCATACGCAGCCGGAAGCCGTGCACGCGTGCGCGACGACGATTGTTGGGCTGGAAAGTCCGCTTTCCCTTGGCCACGGTGACTCCTTGTGCTCGGTGACATGGGCACGCCGATGGCTCGCGTTCCCACATCCTGTGGTGGTCTCTGCTTATCCTGACGCGGTGCCGGACTAGTGCCGGGGTGGTGGCGCCCCCCGCACCGACGCCGAGTGCTCGACGACGCTGCTGATGACGTGATCCACCGCAAATCCGCAACCTGGATGACCAGTCGAGAGTACGGGAGTGAACCCGGCCAAATCAAACGAGCACCGATCGTGCAGGCCAGCCCGACGCGTTCCCCCGATCGGAGGATCGACCGCTCGTTTCCTTTGTCGGCGCCCGATCAGGTCTGTTACGGTTTGCCAGGCACGTCGCATTGACGCCAGTCACATCCCACTGACGCCAGTCACATTCCACTGACGCCAGTCACGTCCCACTGACGGTATGCGGTGACCACGACCCGCAGCGCCGATCTTCCATCTCCTTTTATTCACAGATGTGGATAAGTGTGTGGACAAGTCCGCCCGACCCCGCCAAGGTGGTATCCGTCCACCCCCGACCGACCCCCGCCGATGCTGGTAGTTTCGTCGGAGGCGGAAGCCGGTAGGGCACGCCGCCGGCCTTCGCAGCAGTGATGAAGAGCAGGCGTCGGTGGTGAGCAGGCGTCGAGCAGGAGGGTCAGTGTGACATCGGATCGCGACTCCTTCGGCGAGGTCTGGAAGCAGGTTGTCGCCGAACTCAACGATGACGCCGCCCATCATGAGCCTCTCAGCCGTCAGCAGAAGGCCTGGCTGTCCCTCGTTCAGCCACTGACGCTGGCCGAGGGATTCGCCCTGCTGGCCGTGCCGACACCACTGGTTCAGGAACAGATCGAACGCAATCTGCGCGACACGATCCGCACCACGTTGAGTCGTCATCTCGGCCAGCCCGTGGACCTCGGGGTGCGGACCGCCACGCCCGCGCCACTCGAGGAGACACCCGACCCGGCAACCACCGATTCGGTCGGCTCCGGTGCCTCCACCAATCCGATTCCCTTGTCTCACACGGCATTCGACGAATCCGGGCCCGGCCGCCCGATCGATCCGTCGGCGCCCGGTCGCCCGTCCCCCGACGGATCGGGACCGTTGGCGGGACAGGGTTTCGCGGGCCGCGAGCACCGAGCACCGTCCGATTCGTTCCCGCACCCGACTCCGACCGGCGCCGGCTACTCCGGCGCAACCGATTCCTCCGGTCCGGGCGCGCCGAACGCGACCCCCGGCGCCGAGTGGTCCTCGTATTTCGCCGAGCGACCCACCACCTCCACCGCCTCCGCATCGGGAACGCCGGTCAGTCTGAACCCGAAGTACACCTTCGACACCTTCGTGATCGGCGCGTCGAATCGATTCGCGCACGCCTCGGCCGTCGCCGTCGCCGAGGCGCCCGCACGCGCCTACAACCCGTTGTTCATCTGGGGCGAGTCGGGGCTGGGCAAGACCCACCTGCTCCATGCCGCGGGCCACTACGCCCAGCGTCTGTTCCCGGGCATGCGGGTCAAGTACGTCTCCACCGAAGAATTCACCAACGACTTCATCAACTCCCTGCGTGACGATCGGCGGGTCGCGTTCAAACGCCGCTACCGAGATGTCGACGTCCTCCTCGTCGACGACATCCAGTTCCTGATCGGCAAGGAAGGTATCCAGGAGGAGTTCTTCCACACCTTCAACACGCTGCACAACACCAGCAAGCAGATCGTCATCTCCTCCGATCGCCCGCCGAAACAGCTTGCGACACTCGAGGATCGGCTCCGCACTCGATTCGAGTGGGGCCTGATCACCGATGTGCAGCCGCCGGACCTGGAGACCCGGATCGCGATCCTTCGCAAGAAGGCCCAGATGGACAACATCGCGGTCCCCGACGATGTGCTCGAGCTCATCGCGTCGAAGATCGAACGCAACATCCGCGAGCTCGAGGGTGCTCTCATCCGGGTCACCGCATTCGCGTCGCTGAACAACACCGAGCTCGACAAATCTCTGGCCGACGTCGTGCTGCAGGCGTTGCTGCCCAACTCCGGCACCATCGAGATCAGCGCCGCCGGCATCCTCGCCATCACCGCCGAGTACTTCGACATCTCCGTCGACGAACTCCGCGGCCCCGGCAAGACCCGAGCGATCGCCCAGGCCCGGCAGATCTCGATGTACCTGTGCCGCGAGCTCACCGACCTCTCCCTGCCCAAGATCGGTGAGACCTTCGACCGCGACCACACCACGGTCATGTACGCCGAACGCAAGATCCGCAAGGAGATGGCCGAGCGGCGCAAGGTCTACGACCACGTGCAGGAACTCACCGCCCGCATCAAGCAGCGCGCCGACCGCTGACCCGGTTGGGCACGGGTCACCGACCCCGCTGGCATCAACTCTCAACTCACACGCGAGCCTTCTGTGGTTCCGACGCGCCGTCCTCACCCACGGATCTCCGAGCTCTCGACGCCGGAAATCCGTGCCCGCCGCCCTGTGGATGGACCTTGGGATCGAGCCCGCAGATATGTGCATCGAAGGTGGACAGGAATCGAACAACACTCGTCATCCACATCAACCGCGCCGCACCTCCACGGCTCATCCCACGACTGTGCACACCCCGATCAGGCACATGGCCTGCTCAAACACCACGATCTCCACAGGATCCACAGCTCCTATGACTATTGTTGATCTCTCTTTCAAGAAATCTCTTTTGAAGAAGGATGTGTGTACACACCCACTCCGGGGTCGGCGTGGAGATCGCCGATTCGCGGCGTGGCGACTTGACCCCAACCGCCCACCCGCACGCGTCGGCGTTCTAGAGTGGGAATTCCCGATTCGCACCGAGCGCGTGCCCACACGCCGCTTGAGCGCATCCATGCCGGCCCGCACACCGACCCCGCACAGCAACCAAGGCAGACGAGAGAAGGGCGCATCCCCAGTTATGAAGTTTCGTGTCGCGCGCGACGAGTTCTCCGATTCGGTTGCCTGGGTCGCCCGAAGCCTGCCGTCCCGTCCGCCGGTGCCGGTGCTCGGCTGCGTCGTTCTCGAGGCTCCTGACGAGACCGGATCCGACGCCAACGCCGGTCTGACGATTTCTGGTTTCGACTACGAGGTCTCCGCGCAGGAATCGATCGCCGCCGAGATCGCCGAACCGGGCAAGGTCCTCGTATCGGGACGCCTGCTCGCCGACATCACGCGGGCGCTGCCCAACAAGCCGGTCGATGTCACGCTCGACGGATCCCGGGTGGCCATCGCCTGTGGCAGCGCGAAGTTCTCGCTGCCGACGATGCCGGTCGAGGATTACCCGCAGCTGCCCGACGTGCCCGCGATCACCGGCTCCATCCCGGCCGACCGGTTCGCCGAGGCCGTGTCGCAGGTGGCAATCGCCGCCGGCCGTGACGACACGCTGCCGATGCTGACCGGTGTGCGCGTCGAGATCGAGGGCAACACCGTCGTCCTCGCCGCCACGGATCGCTTCCGGTTGGCCGTGCGTGAACTCGAGTGGGATCCGGCCCAGCCCGACGTCAGTGGAGCGGTCCTCGTGCCCGCCAAGACTTTGTCGGAGAGCGCGAAGACGGCAGGCGCCGAGGGCACCGGGGCTGTTCGACTCGCGTTCGGATCCGGCGATGCCATCGGCTCGGAAGGCATCCTTGGCATTCTCGGCGAGTCGAAGCAGACCACGACGCGCCTGCTCGACGCCGAGTTCCCCAAGTTCCGTCAGTTGCTGCCGGCCGCTCACACCGCCGTCGCGACCGTCGAGAGCGCTCCCCTGATCGAGGCGATCAAGCGTGTGGCACTGGTGGCCGAGCGCGGAGCTCAGGTGCGGATGGAATTCACCGAGGGATCGGTGCTACTCACCGCCGGCGGCGACGAGGCGGGCAAGGCCGAGGAAGAGCTTCCCGTCGATTTCCGTGGTGAGCCGCTGACGATCGCGTTCAACCCCGGCTATCTGCAGGACGGGTTGTCGGCGATCAACGCCAAGTCCGTCGATTTCGGGTTCACCACACCCAGTCGCCCGGCGGTGCTGCGGGTGTCGACCGGAGATGAGCCGGTCGCCGACGAGTCCGGTGCCTTCGTCGCTCCCGACAGCGCCTTCAGCTATCTTCTCATGCCGGTCCGCCTGCCGGGCTGAGCCGGTTCGCCTCTCCGGCGAAGATGTTCCACCCCGAAGACGTTCCTACACAACGGTTTCCACATCAGAAGCGGATCGCCACCACCACCTTCGAGAGGATCGCGATGCAGCTGGGACTTGTCGGTCTGGGGAAGATGGGTGCCAACATGCGCACCCGTATCGTCGGCGCCGGGCATGAGGTGATCGGCTACGACCCGCGTCCCGAGGTCTCCGACGTCAAGACCCTCGCCGATCTGGTCGGCGCACTCGATGCGCCCCGCGTGATCTGGGTGATGGTGCCCTCCGGCGATCCGACGCGCACCACCGTGGCCTCACTGGCCGAGGAGTTGTCGGCCGGTGACATCGTCATCGACGGTGGCAACTCGCGCTACACCGACGACTTCGAGCACGCAAAACTGTTGCAAGCCAAGGGAATCGGATATATCGACTGTGGTGTGTCCGGCGGCGTGTGGGGCTTGGAGAACGGCTACGGTCTGATGGCCGGCGGTGCCGACGCCGATGTCGCACGCGTCATGCCGATCTTCGACGCGCTGCGGCCCGAGGGCGAACGCGCCGACGGCTTCGTGCACGCCGGGCCGGTGGGTGCCGGTCATTACGCGAAGATGGTGCACAACGGTATCGAGTACGGCCTGATGCACGCCTACGGCGAGGGTTACGAGCTGCTCTCGGCCGAACCCCTGATCACCGACGTCGAAGGCACCCTGCGGGCCTGGACCCATGGCACGGTGATCCGCTCGTGGTTGCTCGACCTGCTGGTGCGCGCGCTGCAGGAGGATCCGGGGCTGGCAGAGATCTCGGATTACACCACCGATTCGGGCGAGGGTCGCTGGACCGTCGAGGAGGCCATCCGGCACTCGGTTCCGGCCAACGTCATCTCGGCCGCGCTGTTCGCCCGGTTCGCCTCCCGCCAGGACGGGTCGCCGGCCCTCAAGGCCGTCTCGGCACTGCGAAATCAGTTCGGCGGGCACGCTGTTCGCGACACCACGGGCCGCTCGGTGGGGGAGACCGGCTCGCCGCCGGACACCTCGGCGGGCTAGCCGTGTTCGTCCGTGAACTGCATCTGCGTGACTTTCGCTCGTGGCCGCGGGTGGACGTGGAGTTGGCGTCCGGACCGGTGATCATCACCGGCCGCAACGGTTTCGGCAAGACCAACCTGGTCGAGGCGCTGTTCTATCTGGCCACCTTGCGATCCCACCGGGTCAGCACCGACGCACCGCTGGTGCGTTCGTCGGCGACGTCGGCGCTGGTGACCGCCACCGTCGAGAACGCCGGCCGGGAATTGACCGCGTCCCTGCAGATCAACGCCGAAGGTTCCAACAAGGCGTGGCTCAACACCGCACCCCAGCGCAGGCCGCGCGATCTTCTGGGCGTTCTGCGCGCGGTGTTGTTCGCCCCCGAGGATCTCCTCCTCGTACGAGGCGATCCGGGTGACCGGCGACGCTTCGTCGATGAGCTTGTCGCACAACGTGGTCCACGATTCGCCGCGGCACGCTCAGACTATGACAAGGTGTTGCGACAACGTTCGGCGCTGTTGAAGACGGCCGGTGCGGCCATGCGGCGCGGTGGATCCGACGCCGACTCGGTGATCTCGACACTCGATGTCTGGGACGCCCAACTCGCCGCTCTCGGTGGGCAGGTGACCGCCGCACGGATCGACGTTCTGGGTGACCTCGAACCGCATTTCGCCGGATCGTATGCGGCGATCGCGCCGCACTCGCGACCGGCGACGCTGCGGTATCGGCCCAGTGTCGGCGACGAGATCGTGCCTGCCGCAGGAGAATCCGCCGACCCGGAGGCCATCGAGGCGGCGCTGTTGACCCGGCTCGGCGAGATCCGCGGCAAGGAGATCGAGCGCGGGTTGTCGTTGTTGGGGCCGCACCGTGACGACGTCGATCTCGTTCTCGGTACCGACGTGGCGAAAGGCTTTGCCAGCCACGGGGAATCGTGGTCGCTCGCGCTCGCGCTGCGACTGGGATCGGTGGAACTCGCCAGAGCCGAGGGCGTCGAACCGGTGATCATGCTCGACGACGTGTTCGCCGAACTCGACGCCACGCGACGTCGCAAACTCGCCGAATTCACCGAAGGTGCCGAGCAGCTGATCATCACCGCTGCCGTCGCCGAGGACGTCCCCGAGGGAGTCGGGGGTCGGCGGATCGCGGTGAACATGATCGAAGAGGACGGGGTCCGGCACTCGGTGGTCGCGCCGGCAGCCGAGACGCCAGACCCCGACGGCCCAGACCCCGACGGCCCAGACCCCGACGGCCCAGAACGCGATGTCGCAGAACCTGAGGTGTCGGAGACGGCCGTGTCGGACCCGCCGGGGAGACTGACGTCATGACCGATCAGCCCGATACGGGACCACCTGACACGGGAGCGCCCGACACGGGATCACCGGCGACCGGCTCCGCGGCGCCGGCCGACGGACTCACCGGCTATGAGCGTGCGCGGCGCGCGTTGGAAGAGGCGAGAGCATCGGCCCGCGCCGCGGGTAAGTCGGTCGGTCAGGGTCGCGCGTCGCCACCGCGGCGGCGGTCCGGCGTGCGCCAGGGTGGTCGTCGGCGGTGGTCGGGCTCCGGTCCGGACGCACGGGATCCGCAGCCCTTCGGGCGCCTCGTCGGTGGACTGGCTCGTGAACGGGGATGGCAACCGCGCATCGCCGAGGGCACCTTGTTCGGCATGTGGGAGCAGATCGTCGGCTCCGACATCTCCGCGCATGCCACACCGACATCGTTGCGCGACAACGTCTTATACGTCCAGGCCGAATCCACGGCCTGGGCGACGCAGCTGCGGTACGTGCAGGCACAGATCCTTGCCAAGATCGCGGCCGCGATCGGCGACGGAATGGTCACGTCACTGAAGATCACCGGACCCAAGGGCCCGTCGTGGCGCAAGGGGGAGCGGCACGTGCGTGGACGCGGACCCCGCGACACGTACGGATGACCCGGTGGAGCCGGTGACTCGGACAAGCCGTCGGAGCGCAGCGTGACGTGCTACTCCACCTCACCGACAGTTTTCCGCGTCACGTCGACTCTGAGCCATATTTCATCCTCAGACCACGACCGGACCGGCAGATGCCGGAAAAAATCGGTCTGTGTGCAAATCAGCGGCACCAGATGTGGGTTTCTGACTGACTGAGGCAGTACAATGAATTGAGAGTTGTCCCGACAGGGGGATCAGCCGCCCGCGATGGCAGCGGTGACAGCGGACGATTTCGTCCGACCACAGCATGTCGTGCGGGCGCTTTTGTGCTGATCATCTCATGACCGTCGGGTCGAAATCGATCAGAACAGGAGCGGACGCACCTCGTGGCCGACAGCAGTGACAAGACCGGTGGTTCGGGATCGAAGAAGCCCCGGAAGAAGCCGTCCGAGTACGGTGCCGAATCGATCAGCATCCTCGAGGGTCTCGAGGCCGTGCGCAAACGACCCGGTATGTACATCGGGTCCACCGGCGAACGTGGCCTTCATCACCTCATCTGGGAGGTGGTCGACAACTCCGTCGACGAGGCGATGGCCGGATTCGCCAGCAAGGTCGACGTCACCCTGCTCGAGGACGGTGGCGTCGAGGTGGTCGACGACGGTCGAGGCATCCCGGTCGGCATGCACGCGACCGGTGTACCCACCGTCGAGGTCGTCCTGACCCAGCTGCACGCCGGCGGCAAGTTCGACTCCGACTCCTATGCGGTCTCCGGTGGTTTGCACGGCGTCGGTATCTCCGTGGTGAACGCGCTGTCGACCAAGGTCGAGGTCGAGATCGACGTCGACGGTTTCCACTGGTCGGAGACCTTCACCGATTCCAAGCCGGACGGCCTGGTCAAGGGGGAGCCCACCCGGAAGACGGGCACCACGGTGCGGTTCTGGCCGGACGCGTCGATTTTCACCGAGACGACCTCGTTCAACGCCGAGACGGTCGCGCGCCGACTGCAGGAGATGGCCTTCCTCAACAAGGGCCTCACCATCACCCTCACCGACCGGCGACCCAAGGCCGTCGAGGCGCCCGGCGACCCGAACGGCGAGGGCGAGGAGGGCACCACCGAGACCGCCGAAGAGATCAAGTCCGACGAGGAAAAAGCCGCTGCCGCAACGAAACCCAAGACGCGGACCTATCACTATCCGGACGGTTTGATCGACTACATCAAGCACCTCAACCGCACCAAGAACCCGATCCACAAGTCCGTCATCGGATTCACCGGCAAGGGCACCGGCCACGAGGTCGAGATCGCGATGCAGTGGAACGCCGGTTACTCCGAATCGGTGCACACCTTCGCCAACACCATCAACACCCATGAGGGTGGTACGCATGAGGAGGGCTTCCGTGCGGCACTGACGCGCGTGGTGAATTCCTATGCGCGCGAGAAGAAGTTGCTCAAGGAGAAGGACGACAACCTCACCGGCGATGACATCCGTGAGGGTCTGGCCGCGGTGATCTCGGTCAAGGTGTCCGATCCACAGTTCGAGGGTCAGACCAAGACCAAGCTCGGCAACACCGAGGTGAAGAGTTTCGTGCTGAAGGCCTCCGGCGAGCACATCGAGCACTGGTTCGAGGCCAATCCGGCCGAGGCCAAGATCATCATCAACAAGGCCGTCGAGTCCGCCCATGCGCGTCAGGCCGCGCGCAAGGCGCGAGAGCTGGTGCGGCGCAAGAGCGCCACCGACATCGGCGGTCTGCCCGGCAAGCTCGCCGACTGCCGCAGCAACGACCCGTCCAAGTGTGAGATCTACCTCGTGGAGGGTGACTCGGCCGGCGGCTCGGCCAAGACCGGGCGGGACTCGATGTATCAGGCGATCCTGCCGTTGCGCGGCAAGATCATCAACGTCGAGAAGGCCCGTATCGACCGCGTCCTCAAGAACGCCGAGGTCCAGTCGATCATCACCGCTTTCGGCACCGGCATCCACGACGAGTTCGACCTGGCCAAGCTGCGCTATCACAAGATCGTGCTGATGGCCGACGCCGACGTCGACGGACAGCACATCTCCACGCTGCTCTTGACCCTGCTGTTCCGGTTCATGCGCCCGCTGATCGAACACGGGCACGTCTATCTCGCCCAGCCGCCGCTCTACAAACTCAAGTGGCAGAAGGGCGCCGAGGCCGAGTACGCCTACACCGACCGTGAGCGTGATGCCATGATCCAGGTCGGCCTCGAGGCCGGCAAGAAGATCAACACCGACGACGGCATCCAGCGCTACAAGGGCCTCGGTGAGATGAACCCCAGCGAGTTGTGGGAGACCACCATGGATCCGGCCCCCCGCACACTGCGCCAGGTCACCCTCGACGACGCCGCCGCAGCTGACGAGCTGTTCTCGGTGCTGATGGGTGAAGACGTCGTCGCGCGCCGCAGCTTCATCGCCCGCAACGCGAAAGATGTTCGCTTCCTTGATGTCTGACGTCACGCACCACGCCTGACCGGACACCACATCTGTGAGGACTTTTCATGACTGACACCACGCTCCCGCCCGCCGGCGGGGAAGGCGATCGCGTCGAACCGGTCGATCTCGGCCAGGAGATGCAGAACAGCTACATCGATTACGCGATGAGCGTGATCGTCGGCCGCGCACTACCCGAGGTCCGCGACGGCCTCAAACCCGTGCACCGCCGACTGCTCTACGCCTCCTTCGACGCCGGCTTCCGCCCCGATCGCAGCTATGTGAAATCGGCGAAACCCGTTGCCGAGACCATGGGTAACTACCATCCGCACGGCGACTCGGCGATTTACGACGCGCTGGTACGCCTGGCCCAGCCGTGGTCGATGCGCTACCCGCTGATCGACGGCCAGGGCAACTTCGGGTCCCGCGGCAACGACGGTCCGGCCGCCATGCGCTACACCGAGGCCCGGCTCACCCCGCTGGCCATGGAGATGTTGCGCGACATCGACAAGGACACCGTCGATTTCACGCCCAACTACGACGGCAAGACCAACGAACCGACGGTCTTGCCCGCGCGGATCCCGAACCTACTGATCAACGGTTCCGGCGGTATCGCCGTCGGTATGGCCACCAACATCCCGCCGCACAACCTCACCGAGGTGGCCGAGGCGATCTTCTGGGCGCTGGAGAACCACGAGGCCGACGACGAGACCACCCTCGACGCCTGCATGGAGCGGATCAAGGGCCCGGATTTCCCGACCGCCGGCCTCATCGTCGGTGGTCAGGGCATCAAGGACGCCTACACCACCGGTCGCGGGTCGATCCGCATGCGCGGCGTGACCGCGATCGAGGAGGCCAAGGGCGGCGCCACGCAGATCGTGATCACCGAGCTGCCCTACCAGGTCAACCCGGACAACATGATCCAATCGATCGCCGAGCAGGTCAACGAGGGAAAACTCAAGGGAATCAGCAAGATCGAGGATCACTCCTCCGATCGTGTCGGCCTGCGGATCGTGGTCACCCTGCGTCGTGACGCGGTGGCCAAGGTCGTCCTGAACAACCTGTACAAGCACAGCCAGCTGCAGACCAGCTTCGGTGCCAACATGCTCTCGATCGTGGACGGCGTGCCGCGCACCCTGCGCCTCGATCAGATGATCCGCTACTACGTCGCCCACCAGATCGACGTCATCGTGCGGCGCACCCGCTACCTGTTGCGCAAGGCCGAGGAGCGCGCCCACATCCTGCGCGGTCTGGTGAAAGCCCTTGACGCCCTTGATGAAGTGATCGCGCTGATCCGTGCGTCGGCCAACACCGACGAAGCCCGCACCGGCTTGATGGACCTACTCGAGATCGACGAGATCCAGGCCGATGCCATCCTCGCCATGCAGCTGCGTCGACTGTCGGCGTTGGAGCGGCAGAAGATCATCGACGAGTTGGACGAGATCGAACGCGAGATCGCCGACTACAAGGACATTCTCGACAAGCCCGAGCGTCAGCGTTCGATCGTGCGGGACGAGCTTCGAGAGGTCGTCGAGAAGTTCGGCGACGAGCGACGGACCCAGATCATCGCCGCCGACGGTGACGTCGCCGACGAGGATCTGATCGCCCGCGAGGACGTCGTCGTCACCATCACCGAAACCGGCTACGCCAAGCGCACCAAGACCGACCTGTATCGCAGTCAGCGACGCGGCGGCAAGGGTGTGCAGGGGGCAGGGCTCAAGCAGGACGACATCGTCGCGCACTTCTTCGTCTGCTCGACGCATGACTGGATCCTGTTCTTCACCACCAAGGGTCGCGTCTACCGCGCCAAGGCCTACGAGCTCCCCGAGGCCAACCGCACCGCACGCGGGCAGCACGTCGCGAATCTCCTTGCGTTCCAACCGGAGGAGCGCATCGCCCAGGTCATCCAGATCAAGACCTACACCGACGCACCGTATCTCGTGCTCGCCACCCGCAACGGCCTGGTGAAGAAGTCCAAGCTCGAGGACTTCGACTCCAACCGGTCCGGTGGTATCGCCGCGATCAACCTGCGCGGCGAGGACGAGCTCGTCGGCGCCCAATTGTGCAGTGCCGACGACGATCTGTTGCTCGTCAGCCGCAAGGGACAGTCGATCCGCTTCCACGCCGACGACGAGGCGCTGCGCCCGATGGGCCGGCAGACCTCCGGTGTGCAGGGCATGCGGTTCAACGCCGACGACGAGTTGCTGTCGCTGAATGTCGTGCGCGAGGGGACCTACCTGCTGGTGGCGACCTCCGGCGGTTACGCCAAGCGCACCGGCATGGAGGACTACCCGGTGCAGGGGCGGGGCGGCAAGGGCGTGCTGACCATTCAGCACGACAAGCGCCGTGGCACGTTGATCGGCGCGCTCATCGTCGACGACGACTCCGAGCTCTACGCGATCACCTCCGGGGGCGGTGTCATCCGCACCGCGGCCCGTCAGGTCCGCAAGGCCGGACGCCAGACCAAGGGTGTGCGCCTGATGAACCTCGACGAGGGCACGACGCTGCTGGCCATCGCCCGCAACGCCGACGAGCCGGAACCGGAACCGACCG
>NZ_MVPX01000536.1:0-4619 GCF_002043085.1 Gordonia sp. i37
CGGGGCTCGTCTTGTGTGACGGCCACAACCGTTAGGGTGGACCCAACGTGCGCAACCGGAGGAAATGACACCAGTGAGCCAACCGAACGACCCGGACAACAAGACCCCGTCCACGCCGTCGACCGCGTCCGGTGGCCCGGCAGCCCAGTCGGGTCCGCCTCGGGGCGGCGGACTGGTTCCTCCGTGGCAGCGCGGCCCGGGCGGAGTGGCCGGACCCGAGGCCACCGGAAGTGCGCAGGCTCCCGTGCCCGACGCGGGGACCACCGAGCAGATCCCCGCCGGGGGTCGTGCCGGCGGGCCCCCTCCGCGCGGTGTGGTGACCGGTAGCGGCACCGCCGCAGCCAGCATGAGTGGTCAGCAGGCGCCGGTGAAGAAGCTCGATTCGCCGGCGGGTGCGTCCACCGCGACCGCCGAGGTACCGCGTGGTCGGTTCACCGAGACCCCCACTCGCAACATCGCGCGGGATCCCTCCGTGGAGTCCGAGTTGCCCGATCTCGACGAGATCCACCACACCAACACCGAGACCGCCCGGGCCGCGGCGGTCGACCCCGCGAAGGCCACCGGCTCCGCCGCCCGCTCGGCGCCGGCCCAGGTCGGCTCTTCGGGCCGCGGGCTGCGCGCAGCGGTGCAGATCCGTCGACTCGACCCGTGGGCGACCTTCAAGGTGGCCGGCGTGCTCTCGATCGTCGGCTTCGTCATCTGGATGATCGCCGTCGCCGTGCTGTATCTGGTGCTCGACGGCATGGGTGTCTGGGAGCAGGTCAACAGCTCCTTCGGCACGCTGGTCACCACCGACGGCTCGACGTCGGAAAGCGACATCATCGGTGCCGGCAGCGTGTTCTTCTACGCGGCCGTACTCGGTGTGGTCAATGCCGTGCTGATCACCGCGCTGGGCACCATCGGCTCCTACATCTACAACCTCGTCGCCGACCTCGTCGGCGGACTCGAGATCACCCTGGCCGACCTCGACTAGTCCGGGCGCCGAGGCTCATCTGCCCAGTTCACGGGCGTCGGTGGGAACCGTTTTGGTTTCTCGCCATCCCGTCGGGTAATCTCAGTCCTCGGTTCAGGGGCCTATAGCTCAGGCGGTTAGAGCGCTTCGCTGATAACGAAGAGGTCGGAGGTTCAAGTCCTCCTAGGCCCACCACCCGAACCCGGGGCCTTAGCTCAGTTGGTAGAGCGCTGCCTTTGCAAGGCAGATGTCAGGAGTTCGAATCTCCTAGGCTCCACTCCAGAAACGTCAGACCAGTACATTGCCCGATATAGGGTCGGATATTGCTTCAGTCGTGACCTCTTGGGGCACACCCTGATCCCAATCCGCTCGTAGCTCCTCCTTCTTGGTCATTCAGGAGGGATGTACCGAGCGCCGCGACGTTCTCCTGTAAGCCGTAGCCGTCCGTCATCAACCAGCCTTTTGAGAACTGACCTCGCCTGCGATGGGGTCGTCTGGCACAATTCGGCGGCCTGACCTCGGGTTATGGAGCCGTAAGCGTTGACGTAGTCAACGATCATTCTCTCCTGCTGGAGTGGATCGATTCCCTTGATGCGTACGTAGGCGTTTCGATCTCGAGCTAGGTCGTAGAACCGCGCGGTGAGATGGTACTTGCGACTTCGACCTGTTCCGCGGGACTCGAGGATCCCGGATTCGACCAAATGCCCAAGGCTTGACTTCACGCTGGCAGAAATGAGATCCAATTCGCTGGCTACTTCCACAGCCGTCGCCGAACCAGATGTCTTCACTTCGTGAACGATCCGGAGCTCGTCGAGACTCAGTGACTCCTGATGTTCGTTCTCCCAGGTGAGTAAGAATCGGACCAGATCGAGGTCGGCGCTGCCGAGTGGCACTGTGACGACTACTGATTCGCCGGTGCTGTGCGAATAGTCAGGTGCGTCGCGGCCCGCGCGCAACTGTTGCTCGAACATGTCGTTGACCCCCTTACCTCTGCGCTCAACCAAACCTGCCCGCTTGAAGGCGGAGGCGAGAATCGGGCTGCGAGGGCGGGATTGGTCAAGGATGTTCTGGGTGGTAACGCCGGGTGGAAACCCACCGGGATTGGCGACAACAAAGGAGCTGTCGGTCAGCTGGACCCGTATCGGTCCCATGGCCGCATAATCGCGGTGTACCAGCGCATTGGCCACCGCTTCCCGCCGCGTGATCGAGGGAATGAGTGGAACCTCGATTCGATGGAGCCCCGCCATGAGCTCGATGACCGTGTTGCGGGCGTCAATGAGTTCGCGAAGGTACTCGGCAGTGCGCAGTAGGGGCCCGACGATTCTGATGTTTGTCGGTTGGTGTCCGGATCTAGCATCTTGGAAGAGCACTTCTGCGTTGGGCAGCCATCTTTGGATTGCTGCTTCGGTTCCGAACAAGAGGATTGCCCCAATGCTCACCGGAGCAGCAATCGGTACGAGGCCAAGAGCACGCAATACGTCCTCGTTCGAGAGTTCAGCGAGTTCGTCGCCGGCCCCGTGGCACAGCCGCCGAAATCGGTCGAATTCCAGGGTATCGAGATCATCTAGTGTCGCGTCTCTCGCGATCGACGCCGCGAAGTCCTGTCCGCGGGTCACCATGCCCAGGCTTACGATTTCGTGGGCCGTCATCGGCGCGCATTCCGGTTCGCCTGTGGACTTGAGGATTCGTTTGGTGAACACGCCCAACTTTGTTCCTACGGGGCCAGGGTCCGCTCTGGGAACGTCTATGCGGATGATCTCATGCCCGTCGATTGTCTCGAGGTGAACTCCGACCGCAAGCGCAGGTTCTGTGTTGGCCTGGATGTATGCCGCGACGCGGGCAGGGTCGGTCATCCGCCCATGACGAGGCGAAGCGCCGACGACGGTACCATCGTCGTCTACTCCAATGAGCAAAACTCCACCTTCGCCGTTCGCCAGGCATGCGGAAGCCTTGGCCAAATCCTTGTCGTTGATGTCGGAGCGTTTGAACTCGGTCGTGAAAGTCTCTCCACCTGCGATCAGGGCGCGCGACGACTCCATGACACCCATTATGCATATGTATGAGCAGACGAATCTAATGTACATCCGGAGTCATAACTTTTAATCAGTATGGTGGGTGGCCCGATGCGTCGGTCGGTGCGCACAGATCGTTCAGCCTGTCTGCTCGGGAGATCGGCATCCCCGGAGCGCGCACCGGGCGGAAGATGAGCAGTCAGTACGGCCGGCCTCTCGTGGTTCACCAGCTACGTGGTTCACCAGCTATTCGACATGGTTCCGCGCATTTCGCCACGTCGAACGAAAGAACCGGCCGGACGTCCCGTCGCAGGACGTCCGGCCGGCTGAGGCGAGTGCTGATGAGGTGAGTGCTACAGACGAGCTCTCACATACTGGGCGGCATCTACAGTCATGCCGTTGACGGCGTACAGCACATGCAGGCCGTTGGGCTGCCCGACCGGGGCACCGTCGCAGACGACGTCACCGGCGATGCAGTAGCGCTTGGTCTTGCCCTCATAGAGAGGTCCGACGTTCATCGGGGGCGCACCGACCTGCTTGATCCAGTTCGACGACGGCGGCGCGAACAGGATCGCGGCGGTCACGTGCGAGGCGGCGTTGTCGGCCAGCGGCTGCGGCACCCGGTCCTGGTACTGCCGGTACTGCGGGTCGATCTGGATCTTGTTGCTCAACGCGTAGGACGCGACGACAGCACCTTGCGAGTACCCACCGACCACGATGTGCGAGCCGGGGCACTGCGCAGCCAGGTACTTGACGCGGCGCTGGGTGTCGTTGACGCCCTTGACAACGCCCTGGACGAAGGCCATCCGGTTGTCGAAGTTGCTACCGGCCGGATAGTTCACGCCGTAGACGTTGACCGACTTACCGGGCAGCTGATTGCGCAGGGCCTGCTCGAAGGACAGGCCGGTGACGCCGACGGGTGGAGCCGTCTCCACGGTCCCGCGCGCGAACACCACCTCGACGTCGGCGCACGGGGGAGCGGCGGCGGCGCGGGGTGCCGGAGAGGCGAGCAACCCGGCCGCGAGCACGGTGAATCCGAACAGGATCAGAAGTGGACGCTTCATTCGTCGAATGGTACGCGAACAAGGTTCACTTTAGGTGGCGTCCGGCCCGACCAGCACCATCACCGACCACGTCACCGCAGGACGAGCACGATGACGTAGGCCACGATTGCCACGATCAAGGCAAGCATGTAGGCCCAACCGACGACGATCGCGACGGTGGCGAACGGTTCTCCGTACTCACGTGTGCGCCGGATCTGGTTACGCGCCCGATACCCCAGGTACAGCCCGATCGGCGAGGTGCAGCCGATCACCGACAGCACCATCGCCCAGATGGCGAGTGTGCTCGTCTTGGCCGTGGATCGCGACGACCGGGCCGCGGTGGCGGCACTCTGCCCGCCCACGGGCGCCTCCTTGGACTCCGATGTTGGTTCCGTCGCGGGTACGGCGGTGGTCGGTGGTGAACTCTTGTCGGCGGACCTCGGTGGGATCCCGACGGGTGATGCCCCGACGGGTGATGCTCCGACGGGTGGGTTTCCGGCGGACGTGGTCCTGGTCGGCGCGGCATCCACGGCCGAGTAGGCACGGGGAGGACCCGAGGACTGTTCATCGGACCGGACCGTCGCGTCGGCTGCGTCGGCACCGGCCGGGATA
>NZ_MVPX01000537.1:0-5246 GCF_002043085.1 Gordonia sp. i37
CCATCGCCGCCGACGGCACGTTGTGGCAGGCGACGGTCGGTCACATGCTCAAGATCGGCCGGTGAGTCCGGTGTTCGTCGGCCGGCCGCGCGGTATCCCTCTCGCCGTGCTCCCTGAACAGGTGCGCCGTCGCGTCGACGCGACGAGTGTCACAATGCGACCATGATCGATCCCACGTCGGAGGACCCCGACCGCAGGCCGTCGCAGGCCGAGCTCGACGCGCAGGACCTCGCCGAACTGCAGCGGACCTCGGCCGACCGGGACCGGGCCAACCTGTACCCGAAGCCGCCCACCGCGCCCGGGCCCGCCCCGGCCGCGTTGGCACTCCACGCCCGGGTGGCCTTCTGGGGAGCGGCCGCGGCCGGGCTGGTGTGCGTCGTGTACGGGGCGATCAACCTCGGAGCGATCAGAGATCTTCTCCGTGATCGGATGCTCGCCGACGCCGTGGCCACGCCCAAGGGGCAACCCAACGCCGGTCAGATCGACACCTTCGCGTCGGTGCTGCCGGTCGCCGGGTTGATCATCACGGTGCTGTTCCTTCTCGGCGCATATCTGTTCCTCCGGGCCGCGGTCACCCATCACAGCCGCAACTGCCGCAACTTCTTCCTCACGATCGTCGTCCTGAACCTGATGTGTATCCCGGTGGGACTCGATCTGTTCTTCCGCTATCCGAGCCTGTGGTCGGGGACCGTGGTCCTCGGATGGATTCAGTTCGCGTTGCTGCTGGTGTCGGCGGTCATGACCCTGCGCCGTGTCGTCGACCGCTGGCTGCCCGAGTCGACCCGGATGCGCCCGACGCGAATGCTGCGGGCCCGGTAGGGAACTCACCGCGCCCGCAGCCACCGGTCACCCGGCGGTCGCGGCGATCAGCTCTTTGGTGAACTCAGCCTCGTCGATGCGCGTGCTGCGACCGTCGGCGACGACGACCTCGCCGTCGACCATCACCGTGTCCACCAGACGCGGGGAGCCGGTGGTCAGCAGCGAGGCGCCCGGATCGCGGACGGGGAGTGTGGCGTAGTCCCGGTCGAAGCGCAGGAGCGTCAGGTCGGCGGGGGCCCCGACGGCGACGCCGCCGATCGATTCGGGGAGTCCGAGCGCGACGTTGGCGCCGCCGCAGGCGATGTCGAGCATCGTGGCGTTGTCCATCAGATCCGCGCGCCGATGCACCGCCCGCTGTACATAGGCGCCGATGCGCAGCGTCTCGAGCATGTCCTGGGTGTCGTTGCTTGCCGCGCCGTCGACACCGAGCCCCACAGCGAGGCCGCGATCGAGCATCGCAGGCACCGGCGCGACGCCACTGCCGAGTCGCATGTTGGACAACGGGTTGTGCGAGATCGCCACACCGCGGTCGGCGAGCAACGCCTGCCCGTACTCGTCGAGTTCGACACAGTGCACCGCGAGCACCCGATCCCAGAGGAAACCCCCGCGATCGAGGTAGTCGACGGCACCGACACCGGCGTGCTCACGGCACATCACATCGTCGGTCGGAGTTTCCAGCAGATGGATGGAGACCGACAGGTCACGTTCCTGGGCGAACTCGCGCAGTGTCGTCATGCCGGGCTCGGTGAGCGATCGCGGATTCGGGACCGCGAGGGCGATCGAGATCGTCGATCCGTCGACCTGTGCCCGTAGGTGATCGATGTGGTCGAGGACCTCGTCGAGGGGTTGCATGAGCCGCGGCTCGAAGCCCCACTTGCGGGTCGCGTCCCCCCGATCGGCGACGCCCCGCCCGAGTAGGGCACGAATCCCGGTGTCGCGCAACGCCTGGATCACCGCACCGTGGACCTCATCCGACGGATGGGGCCACATGTGCTCGACGACGGTCGTCGTGCCCGACCGGAGACTCTCCAGACAGGCGGCCACGGCCGCGAGATACGCGCGCTGCGGTGTGATGGCCACCGACTGCTCGCCGATGGCCAAGAGCCACTCCAGAAGTGGTGTGCACTCGGCGATTCCGCGCATCAGCGACTGCTGCAGATGGGTGTGGGTGTTGACGAAGCCGGGGATGAGTACCGCGGGCGGTCCGGTGTCGGGGGACGCGGTGGTGTCGGTGATCGCGCTGACCGCCCCGGCGGCCACGTACACATCCTGGTGGGCGACCCACGTGCCGCCTACACGGACGGTGACGTCGGTGAACGCCCGGTCGCCGTCAGGTGATCCGTTCGGGGTGGTCATCGACGACCCTTCGTGGCGTCGAAGTTGGCCGAAAGACGTTGGGCGATATAGTCGGCGGCAGTGATCGGCGGGTACTTGCCCGCGGCACTCTCGATCAGCACGTCGGTGTTGGCCTGCGCGAAGTAGGCGATGGTGTAGCGCGGGCCCCGGTACTCCCCGCGTCGCGGTGCGCGCACGCGATGAAAGTTCGACGGCAGGGCGTCGTCGGACCAGCGCATCAGCATGTCACCGATATTGCAGGTGATGGCCTCGTCCGAGGGCTCGACGGGAGTCCATGCCTGGCTGTCGGTTTCGGCTCCCGGCAGCACCTGCAGGCCGCCCTGTCCCGATCGCTGGAACAGCAGGGTCAGCACGTCGAAATCGGTGTGCGCGCCGGCCCGCCAGATGTTGGGCTCGTCGAGCAACTCGTCGGGGAAGGGATAATAGTGCAACAGCCGCAGGGTGCTCTGATAGGTCTCGACGGCCGGATCGTGTGCGCGGGTGAAGAACTCGCGATCGAAGCCGAGCTTGTCGGCGAAGCAGCCGAGCAGGTCCATGGCGATCTGCCGGCACCGCGACTCGAAATCGTCGAGGGTACTGCGGAATCCGGTGAGCTCGTCCTCGGTGGGCCACAAACCGTCCATACGCGGGCGGGTGAACTGGTAGGACTCCTTCTGATCCGGGGTACCCACCGACGGCCGGACCTGGGTCATGAACTCCCAGCCCGCGTTCTGCCCCTTCTTGAGTGGATAGCGCTCCTTGATCTCCCGCGGCAGTGCGAAGAACTGTTCGGACATGGCGAACGCATGGTTCACCACGGACATGTCGATGCCGTGGTCGACGATCTGGAAGAAACCGATATCAGTTGCGGCCGACCAGAGTTGCTCGGTGATCTCGGCGCGGCGGGTGGCGAAATCGGCCAGGGAGATCTGGCGGACCTCGCGGTCGGTGGTCTCGATGCCCGCCCCGCCCATCCGTGATTCCCGGGCGAGTTCGGCCATCGGGGTGGCCGGGATGTGGGTGGGATCGGTACGGATGGCAGACGCGTGGATGTCGACGGTGGTCGTCGTGTCGCTCATGGTGTGACTCTCTCGGTGGTGATGAGACGGTGTGCGCTTTTCGACGCCGGCCGCGTGAGAGAGGAGTGGCCGACGGACGCGAACAATCGGCTTCTTGCCGATTGCTACACACGATCTCGTGCAGAAGACGATACGACAGCTTCGGCCGACCCGCCATCCGAGCGGGCCGTACCCGGAAAGGTTAGGCATACCTGCATTAATTTGGAGTTGATCCAATAGTTGGATTTACTCCAGAAAAAGGCTACACTGGAGTCATGCCCGAGATCGATGACGTTACCCCCGCGCAGCTGCATCAGCAGCTGCGCGGAGCGGGCATGCGCGTCACCGCACCGCGGGTCGCGGTGCTGCAGTTCGTCCACGGGCACCCGCATTCGACCGCCGACGTCGTGGTCGACCATGTGCGGGAGCACCTCGGCGGCGTATCGACCCAGACGGTGTACGACGTGTTGGGGACGTGCGCCGACAAGGGGTTGCTGCGACGGATCGAACCCGCGGGTTCGGCCGTCCGCTACGAGACCCGGACCGGCGACAACCATCACCACCTGGTGTGCCGGGTTTGTGGGGAGATCACCGACGTCGACTGCGTCGTCGGCGCAGCGCCGTGTCTGAACCCCGACCACGATCACGGCTACCTCGTCGAGGAAGCCGAGATCACCTTCTGGGGACTGTGCCCGAGATGCCGCAGCACGGCGTCGGTGGCAACCGAACCCGAGGGGCCGTGACCCGACGCCGGGAATTCTCGCCGAATTCACCGCTTCGGGAACGAAGAGTCGTCGAGAATGGTTGCAGAGCAAGGTAGTTCGACAACAACCGGCAATCCGCTCGATCCAGTACGTCCAACAGCCGTCCACGGACGGCCGACAACCGAGGAGACATCATGGCAATCGAACCCGCATACAGCATCTCGTCCAAGGCCAGTGGCGGTGGCCGCGACGGAGAAGTGGTCTCCGCGAGTGGTCAGATCGACCTCGAACTGCGTCCGCCGAAGGAACTCGGTGGCAGCGGCGACGGCAGCAACCCCGAGGAGCTGTTCTCCGCCGGCTATGCCGCCTGCTTCCTCGGGGCCCTGCGCGCCACCTCCAAGCAGGCCGGTACACCGGCCCCCGACGACGCCACCGTCACCGTGACCGTCGGTATCGGCAAGGACGAGTCCGACGGCGGTTTCGGGCTCGTCGTCGACATCGAGACCTACCTGCCGGGCCTCGACGAGACGAAGGCCAAGGAACTCGCCGAGAAGGCCCACGCCTTCTGCCCGTACTCCAAGGCCACCAAGGGCAACATCGATCACACTCTGACGGTCCGCGTCTAAGGACGCCACGACCCACCGCACCACCGCGCATTGCCGGCCACAGCCAGGCAACCGCACCACAGGAAGGAGTCACACCATGACTGCACTATCCACCCCCATCACCAGCACCCTGAGTGATGAGCAGAAGGAGATCACCGGCAAGGCCCTCCAGGAGACCCTCGTCGATCTGATCGATCTGTCGCTGATCGCCAAGCAAGCCCACTGGAACGTCGTCGGCGCCCAGTTCCGGTCGGTGCACCTCGAACTCGACGAACTCGTCAGTGTCGCTCGCGAATTCACCGACGCGGCCGCCGAGCGTGCCACAGCCATCGGCGTCAGCCCGGATGGGCGCGCGGAGACCGTCGCCAAGACCGCCGGTACCAAGGGATTCGGAGAAGGCTGGACCAAGGACGCCGACGTCGTCGTCTCGATCGTCGAGAATCTCAAGGCCGTCATCGCCGGTCTGCGCGAGCGCATCGACGTCACCGAGGACGCCGACCCGGTCACCCAGGATCTGCTCATCGGCTTCGCCTCGAAGCTCGAGCAATTGCACTGGATGTGGCAGGCACAGGTGGCCTGAGCGCCCCGATAGCCGGTGGAAGCGAGGGCGACAGCCTGGTCCTCGGCTCCACCGATCACAACGACGGACCCTGCCCACGCGGCGGGGTCCGTCGTCGTATCCGGGGTGGGACGTGGTTGCCGACGGAACCGGGCGGCTGTGACCT
>NZ_MVPX01000538.1:0-11139 GCF_002043085.1 Gordonia sp. i37
GGTTAGCGTGTGGGCGTGGAGTACTGGGGAGTCATGGCGGGGATCGGATTGCTGGCCGTGGTCGTCGCGGGCATTGCCTTCGTCCGCTACCGCGATCGGGAAACAGAACAGTTACGACGCGGCGCGTCGTTGGCGGGTGAATTACGTGCCCTGGCCGCCGGGGATGCGGTGCGACTGGCCGCGGTCGAGGAGTACGAGACCTCGCTCTATCAGCGACTGTTCTACGTCTCGACGGTGTCGCCGCGGGTTCGCAGCGCCGTGTGGTGTCTGCTCGCGGCGGTCCTCTCGGCCGCCGGTGCGTTGGCGACACGCGGTGACGGTCTGGCGTTGACGATCGTGCACTGGGCGGCGTTGTTCCTCGCGGTCCTCTTCGCGCTCGCGACACTGTTCTTCGCGGGTCTGGCCGCATTCCACGCGGCCACCACCCCGCGCGTGTCCTTCGCCGAGTCCTATGCGAGCGACAGTGCTGCTGGTTCCGACGCCGCAGATTCCGGTGCAGCAGGCCCTGATACCGCCGTCTCGGACGCTGACACACCGGCGGACGCCGACGCGCCGGCTACCGAAAAGACGACCGCCGAAAAGACGACCACCGAACAGACGGCCACCTAAAAGGCCTCACCCACCCTCATGACTTGTCGAGTTCCGTGAATTCGTGCATCAATCCGGGACAATAATCGGACAATTCGTGCCATGTTGTGGCACTTTCGCTGCGCCGTCGGTCCGATGTCGTGGTCGGTTGACAAGGTGCCGCGCACCGTCATCCGTTCGGGGGAAGCCTGCCGGATTCCGTGCTTCTCACCTGCGCTTTCGGCGCTTCGCGCCTGTGCTGCGCCCCGGTCCGAGACGGGCCGTGAGGGGTATGTGAGAGTTCCCTTTCCACGGTTCCACGCTGGTGGAGAAAGCTCGTGGTGGTGCGGTTGGATATCGCCATGACGCTCCGTGTGCCGAGGCTGGTCAAGAGTCACGGCAAGGACCGCCCGCGCACCACTGGGCTGCGCTGTGGGATGCAGCGACGGGAGAGAGGCGGGAACGGTGACGACGCGCGAAGGGTCGGCTGAGCCCGAGTCCGAGGGGCTGGCACCGGCCGCGGTGCAGTCGTGGCTGGCGCGGATCGGCGCCGACGACCTCCTCGGTGCCAACCCGACGCGCTACATCCGGCGCAGCGGCGCCGAGGGAATCGCCAACTACATCCCGGCACTGCAGATCACCACCGACGATCCGGGCGGGTTCGACGAGATCGCCTTCTGGCGACCCCTGCCCGGGATGTTGGTCTACGCGCTGATCCGGACCCCGTCCACCATGACGCGCACCCCGGAGATCATCGCCGAGTACCCATCGCCCTATGTCGTGGTCGGCACACAGTCGATGCCCGGTGGGGGCACCTTCACCCAGGCCGGCAGCAGCCACCCCTATCGGGCGCCCGCGCACATCGTGATCTTCGACAACAACGAGCCGTACCAGCAGACCTCCGAGGAGGTCGCCGATCTCGCAGGTGTCTGGATTCCCGTCGAATCACTGGGCAGCGACTTCGTCGGCGTCCCGATCGCTCCCGTGGTCACCGGGACGCCGTTGGCCTGTGCGGCTGCGGCGTTCATTCGCAACTTCGCGGTCGACGTCGCCGCACGCGGTGCCGATGTGGACCCCGACACGGAACTGGCCGTGATCGACCTCGTCCGGGCGATACTCGCCCGCAGGCAGGCCGATCAGTCCGACCGCGTCTGCACCGACCCGGTGTACGTGCGCGAGGCCACGCGGGCATTGATCGATCATCATTTCCGAGATCCGGAGTTCAGCGCGGAGACGATCGCGAAGACCCTGCACATGAGTCGGCGACATCTGTATCGCTACTTCGGCGACACCGATGACTCGCCGGCCACGATGATCGCGACGCGCCGCCTGGAACGCGTGCGCGAACTGCTGGCCTACCGCGAGGGTGCGGGCCTGGATTCGATCGCCGCCGCATCTGGCTTCACATCAGCGGCGACCTTGCGCAATCGATTCCGTGCGGCATTCGCCGTCACTCCGAACGAATACCGTCGCTCGCTCGCCGACAGCCGACGTGCGAACACTGATGGTGCGGGACGTGGTGACCCGGGGGAGGGTTCGTGACGGGCGCCCTCCCCGGACTCGATCCGCGGCTGGTGGCGCGTTGGCGACGCGAGGTCGGACTTGCGGGTGACGACGCGGGCGATGCGGTACGTCTGCGTGGGCGGGCGGGCGCGTCGACACTCGGGTGCGCGCGAGTCGTCGGCGACGCGAGGACCTTCGATCTCGTTCTCGCGGCGCGGCCCTTGCGTCACCTGCATGCGTACTGTGCGCTCGTCGCGCCGGGTGTGTTCGAACAGGATGGACGACACCGAGATCACCGACGCACGGTCGACTCCCAACCCGGTGTTGCCGTTCTGGTCACCCGTTTCTCCGGGTCGATCACCATCCGTCGCGGCGAGGAACAGACCACGTACGGTCCCGGACAACTCGTCGTGTACCCCTTTGTGGAGCCGGCGGTGATCGAGGTCACCACCCCGGCGGACCCGGCCGGGGTGGTGATCCCCGTCGAGAGTCTGGGCGAGGAGTTCGGGCGGCGAACCGTCCGCGTCCAGACCCTGCTGAGCCGGGCCACCGCGCAGTTCGTGCGCGAACTGGCCCTCTCGTCGCTGACACAGGCGCCGTCGTTCGATCCCGACGTCGAACTGGCGGCGATCGATCTCGTGCGCGCCGTTCTCGACAACCAGCGCACAGATCTGTTTCGGGTCCGCGACAATTCGCTGGTGATGCGGGCGGCGGTCGACGACCTCATCGCACGCCGCCACACCGACCCCACCTTCGGTGTCGCCGACATCGCCCGGGAACTCAACATCAGCCGGCGTCATCTGTACCGGCATTTCACCTACTCGTCGAAGTCGTTGTCGGACTTGATCTCCGAGAAGAGAATCGCCCGTGCGCAGGGTCTGTTGGTGGCGCCGCAACGACACACGTTCGCCGAAATCGCCGCAGCCAGCGGATTCGGCTCGGCCGCCACCCTGCGCAGCAGATTCCGGACCGAACTCGGTCTGACCCCGGCAGAGTATCGACGGCAGATGACCGTCGTCGCCGACTCGAAGCCGCCGACGAGGAGGCCGGGACGGCCGATCCTCGATCCCGCCGAGGACTCCGCAGCCCAAGGCTGATCGCCGCGCCACCCGCCCGCACGACGGGATAACTTGGGGACACGACCTCGCCGCGCGGGCATGCGTGTGGCGTCGAGGCGGCCGACGACGAGAGGACCCGACGTGACCGACGATGCGATCGCAGACCGCGTGCACGATCTGATGGGAAGGGCGCGCACGGATCTCGCGGAGATGGTGGCCTTCGAATCGGTCTACGACCCCGCCGCGCCCGCGCCCGCCGACTGCGCACGGATGGTCGACTGGCTGCAGGAGACCTTCACCGAGGCCGGCGTATCCGACGTCGAGGCGCACGTCACCGCCGACGGATCGCAGGCGGTGACCGGACACATCCCCGGACCGGCCGACGCACCGACGGTGCTGCTGTACTTCCACCACGATGTGCAGCCGCCCCTCGACGCCGATGCGTGGGACTCACCGGCGTGGACGCTGACCGAACGCAACGGCCGCTGGTACGGCCGCGGCGCGGCCGACTGCAAGGGCAATATCGCCGTGCACCTGACCGCGCTGCGGGCCATCGGCGACGACCTCGGCGTCAACGTCAAGATCATCGGTGAGGGGTCCGAGGAGCAGGGCTCCGGCGGCATCGAGGATTTCGTTCCCAAGAACCCCGACCTGTTGCGCGCCGACGCGATCCTCATCCTCGATTCCGGCAACATCGAAGTGGGCCGCCCCACTCTGACGACCAGTCTGCGTGGAATCGCCAACGTCGTCGTCAGCGTCGAAACTCTCTCCTCAGCAATGCATTCCGGGATGTTCGGAGGTGCGGCGCCGGATGCGCTCGCCGCCCTGATAGCCATGCTGGCCACGCTGCGTGACGATGCGGGCAACACCACCGTCACCGGGCTCGACTCCGATCAGGTGTGGACGGGCATCGATTACCGAGCGAGCCAGTTCCGGAAGGACGCAACGGTTCTCGACGGGGTCGGGGTGCTCGGTTCGGGATCGATCGCGGAGATGGTGTGGGCCCGCCCGGCGGCGACCGTGCTGGGTATCGACTGCCCACCGGTGGTCGGCTCGTCGGCGTCGGTCGTCCCGCGGGCCCGTGCGCGCATCAACCTGCGTGTGCCACCCGGCATGGATCCGGCGGCCGCCCAGGATGCGCTGATCGCCCACCTGCACGCCGTCGCGCCGTGGCATGTGCGGGTGTCGGTGGAGCGTGAGGCGATCGGAGCGCCGTTCTCGGGTTCGACCGATGGGCCTGCTTTCGAGGCGATTTCGCGGTCGTTGAGCACCGCCTACGGAGCCGAGGTCGTGCAGCAGGGGCAGGGGGGATCGATCCCGCTGTGTACCGTGCTGCAGAACACCTTTCCCGACGCCGAGATCATGCTGTTCGGGGTCGAGGAACCGCGCTGCCTGATCCATGCGCCCAACGAGAGCGTCGACCCGTCCGAGATCGAGCACATGGCGCTGGCCGAGGCATTGTTCCTGCGGGACTACGGCTCTGCGCGGTGAGCTGATCAGCTCCCGCTGAACCGCTGCACCAGAAGATCTTTCACCTGCGGGCGACTGGCTGCGACGAGGGTGAACATGGATTCGCGGGCCAGGCGTTGTGCGTCGTTGCCGGACAGCAGGGCGCGGCCACCGTCGGCGGAGACCAGCGCGGCGGCGGCGTCGACGGCGAGACGGGCGGCGTCGGCGCGCGCGTCGATCATCGGCCCGGGGTCACCGGCGCCGAGCGCGTTGTCGAGGCGCGCGCGGACCTCGCCGGCCCGTTCCCGAAGCGTCCGAGCGGCTTTCACCTCGCTGCCGCGTTCGAGCAGGGCGGTGGCACGACGCAGGATGCCGAACGGAAGGGTGCCGTTGATGCGTAAGCCGGTGATCTGGGTGGCGAAGAATCGCTCGAGGCTGACGCGAGAGACGATGTCGGCGTCGTCGACCCGCAATCCCTCCACTCTCAGGAACACCGTCCGCGTTGCGTTGCACACCGACAGGTGGGTCGGGGTCACCGCGATCCTCGGAACCGGTTGGGTGATATCGACGATCGCCGCGATCACGTCGTCGGTCTGCACATCCCGGGCCGAGATCTGCAGGATGTGCACGATGCCCCAGCCGCTGACGAATGGTGCGTACCCGTCAAGAATCCAGCCGCCTTCGGTGCGCGTGGCCGTCATCCGGGGCGGGGTCGGGACGACACCCGCGTAGGCCACTCCCGCCCGGACCCGGCCGGCGACGGTCGCATCGAGATACCGATCCTGCAGGATCTCGTTGTCGGTGCCCGACAACGAGATGACCACCCCGTGATGCTGCAACCAGGTGAACGCGGTGGGTAGGCATCCACTCGCGAGCACCTCCCCGATCTCCAAGACGGTGGTGAGTTCGAGTGGCGGATCGCCGGTGACCAGTCCATAAAGCCCGGCGTCGGCGAGCTCGCGCCAGTGGGAGTCGGGAACAATGCTGCTGTGGTCGACGTCGCCGGCCGCGGGGTAGAGGACCTCGTCGGCGATGCGGTAGGTGTCGGCGAGGAGTTGTTCGACGCGCCCGGATCGGGCCGGGTCACCGGTGGTCGCGGTCACCCGTCCACAGTAACGCCGTCGCACCGGCTGCAGAGCGATGCAGCCGGTGCGAGAACGAACGGAATCAGTCGATCAGACGGTGCACAGCGGCGAGTAGTCCGAGCGTCCGCCGGTCGTCGGTGAGATCAGGAAGGTGCACGAATTGAATCCCGCGGCCTCGGTGCGGCGCTTGAGCATCCGCAGCTGATCGGTGGTGAGCACCTTCTCGCGGCTCAACACGAATCCGGACAGCCGCGTCGGATCACCGACGATCGCGAACTGGTACGGCTCGGTGCTGTTCGCGCCCGGCCCGGTGGCATCGCGGCCCTGTCCGTCGCCGACCCAGGTCACGATGTAGTTGGGGTTGTTGCCCGGGTTGATGGTGTTGGGTACGCCCGGAAAGGTCACCACCAGTTGTGCTTTGGTGACCGGATCGATGACGGTCGCCTTGCCCTTGATGCCGTCGGGCTGACCGGTGAACGAGGTGCACTTGTTATCGACGCCGATGGTCGTCGCGTTGATCTGGGTGTAGGTGGCGTTGGTGTCCTTCGCGCAGCGCACACCGAAGAACGACGGGATGGTCGCCTGCTGCCACCACGTGCCGAGATATCGCGTGACGTCGAGCTTGGCGACCGGCTTGAGGGGCGCGGCGTCGGCGGTCGCGGTGGTGGCGATCAACGCCACCACGGCCCCGAGGACGGCCAGGAGCGGCACGAGGAGGCGGACGGTTCTGCGAGTGTGTGGCATGCGCGGGAGCGGCATGGTCGGGAATCCCTTCGGTCGTCGGTACCGGACGAGCGGTGATTCGCCGCCGACCGCGGTCCCGGATGGGTAGGGAACCGCCGTCCTGCGTCCGGTCCCGCGTCGGCTCAGCGTCGGGCTGTACGACCGTGCGTCACTTGGCGCGGGTTCCACGAGCAGACCGCCCAGATCAGGATGACGTCGAGGGCGATGATGAGGATCGACCATGCGGGGTAGTGCGGCAGCCACAGGAACTGGGTGATGATCGACAGCGCGGCGATGATGATCGCCGCGACCCGCGCCCAGTCGGCGCCGATGGCCAGCCCACCCGCGATGATGACCGCCAACACGCCGATGACGATGTGAATCCAGCCCCAGGCCGTCAGATTCAACTCGAAGACGTAGTCCTGGCCGAGGACGAGAAGCGTGTCTTTGTTGAGTGCCGAGATCCCGACGAAGACCGAGATCACCCCGGCGACGAACAGCAGAGCCGCCGCGACGATCGTGAGGCCGAAGGCGAAACCCTGTTTGACGGCCGACTCGGCGGCCTCGTCGTCGAACCTCTGGCTCATCACAGCCATCCCTTCCGTCGTTTTTGCGCGATTCGTGAATCAGCGTAATCGGATTCCCGGCGCCTGTTCGTCGCTTTCGCCCAGTGGGTGCCCACGGGTGGCCGCAGCCCCCGTTTTGGTGGTCTACCAGGCGATTTAGTACCCGGGCATCATCGGGGGTAAGCTATCGCAGGTTGCACACGGGGTGTGGCGCAGCTTGGTAGCGCGCTTCGTTCGGGACGAAGAGGTCGTGGGTTCGAATCCCGCCACCCCGACGCAAGGTTGAGATTGCAGAAGAGGCCCTGGCCAGGAGAAATCCTGGTCAGGGCCTCCTCGTTTTGCTGACGTGCCGTGATGCCGCGCCCATCACCTCACCCGTTGCCGGCACCCTCGGAATCGTCGAAGAACGCCCAGTCGCCGTCGTGCTCGACCTCCATGCGCCAGCCGAGCTCGGTGTTGTCGGCTTTCTGGTCGATGAACCAGGCGTGCGCGTCGTCGGCGTTGTCGATGTCGCGGGTGGCGACGACGGAACCCTTGGGATTGATCACTCGATAGTTGGCCATGGGCCTCGGGTACCCGCTCAAGGGCGGATCGAATCATCTCAGCGGTCGTGGGGGCATGATCGGAGTGGTGAGCACTCAGACGATCCTCGAACGTTCCGACGGGCCGGTGCGGATTCTCGGCCTCAACAGACCCGAGCGGCGCAACGCCGTCGACGGGCCGACCGCGCAGGCGCTCGCCGACGCGTTCCGTCGTTTCGACGCCGACGAGGGCGCGTCGGTGGCCGTGCTCTACGGGGAGGGCGGAACCTTCTGCGCGGGAGCCGATCTCAAGGCCATCGCGGACGGCAGCACCCGTAATCGGGTGGAGGCCGACGGAGACGGGCCGATGGGACCGACGCGACTGCGACTGGGCAAGCCGGTGATCGCCGCCATCTCCGGACACGCGGTCGCGGGCGGATTGGAACTGGCGATCTGGGCCGATCTACGGGTCGCCGACGACGACGCGGTGCTCGGCGTGTTCTGCCGACGCTGGGGAGTACCGCTCATCGACGGCGGCACCGTCCGGTTGCCGCATCTCATCGGGTCGAGTCGGGCGATGGACCTCATTCTCACCGGCCGCGCGGTGCCGGCGCGTGAAGCTTTCGACATGGGGCTGGTGAATCGGCTCGTGCCGTCCGGGACGTCCCTGGAGCGGGCGGTGGAACTGGCGCATGAACTCGCCGCGTTCCCGCAGACCTGCCTTCGCCACGACCGGCTCTCGGCGCTCGAGCAGGAAGGCATGGCCGAACCCGACGGCATCCACAACGAATACCTGCACGGCCTGCAGTCGATCCAGGCCGATACCGTCACCGGGGCAACACGATTCGCGCAGGGCGCGGGACGACATGGGACGTTCGGGGATTGACGCCGTGCTATGGCCTCAGTCGGTCTGCCAGGTACAGACCGCCCAGATCACGACGAGGTCGACGGCGATGATGAGGATCGACCACCACGGGAAGTAGGGAATCCAGAGGAAATTGGCGATGATCGACAGCGACGCGATGATCACCGCACTCACGCGGGCCCAGGTCGCGCCGACGAACATGCCGAAGGCGATGAGGATTGCGATGATGCCGAGGATGATGTGGATCCAGCCCCACGTGGTCAGGTTGAGCTGGTAGACGTACTGCGGGCCGACGACGAACAACTCGTCCTTGACGACGGCCGAAATGCCCTCGGCGAGACCGATGATGCCGACGACGAGCAGGAGTGCGGCGGCGCCGATCGTGGCTCCGCCGGCGAACCCCTGGCGGACCGGGTGATGGTGAGAATCGGGTGACGTCATCACGAGCCTTTCGGGAGTGACTGCGTCGTGATCGTCACATGCGAACGGCGCCGGTCACATCACCCGAAAAGGATGAAACGCGCGTGCACCCCTCAGCACCCCAGCTGATCGGCCAGGTCGTCGAGGTCTCGGGCGTGAAGGTCATTGTCCGGCGAGCCCGAATCGTCTTTGAGCGCAGGGTCACCCCACTCGAGGGGACGCTTGATGAAGGCCGACCGTAACCCGTGGGAGCGGGCGGCGTCGAGATCGGATTGGTGGGTCGCGACCATCATCACCTCGTGGGGCCGCGCTTCCATCAGTCCGGCCAGCCCGAGATAGGTCTGCGGCGCCGGCTTGTAGTGATGCCACAGATCCGAGCCGCCGATGAAATCCCAGCCGAAGCCGTTGCGTTTGGCCATCTCGGTGAGCAATGCGACGCTCCCATTACTCAACGCGCACACCGTGAATCGACGTCGCAGACGAGCCAGGCCGCGCGCCGAGTCCGGCCACCCGGGGATCTCGCGCCAGGCGTGCACGAGGTGGGCGGCACGGTCGGCGCCGATCGCGACGCCGAACTGTGCGGCGACCTCGGCCAGGGTGTCGGCCTGCAGGTCGTCGAGTCCGCGCCAGCCGGTCTCACCGGCCTCGACGCGAGCGATGGCGGGAGAGTAGCGGGCTCGCCACTGCCGCGCGAACTCGACCGCGTCGACCCCGGGCACGGAACGCGCCACTGCGGCGCTGATACCGCCGAGCCAGTCGGTGACCGTCCCGAAGGTGTCGAATGCCAGGACGCGAGGAGGCGTCGACATTGCCGGCATCGCGTCAGCGCGCGTCGGTGGCCAACTGCGGCAGCGAGTGGTCCTCGTCGAATTCGGCGTCGCCGTGAGAGACCGGGGTGAGGGTGAGCAGACTCGCCTCGGGCCGGCAGCAGAACCGTGCCGGCACATACGGCGAGGTACCCAGACCTGCGCTGACGTGCAGCTTCATCGTCGACCCCCAGGCCGAGGCGCCCTTGACCCGGGAGCGATCGAGGTGGCAGTTGGTGACGAGCGCACCGACGAGCGGCAGACACAGCTGGCCGCCGTGGGTGTGCCCGGCGAGCACGAGGTCGTATCCGTCTTCGGCGAAGCGGTCGAGGACCCGTGGTTCGGGTGAATGCGTCAGACCCAGACGCAACTGGGCGAGCGGATTGGGCCGTCCGGCGATGGTGTCGTAGCGGTCGCGTTCGATGTGCGGGTCGTCGACACCTGCCGCGACCACCCGCACCCCGCCGACCTCGAGTTCGCGCACCGAGTGCGTGGCGTCGAGCCAGCCACGCTCGACGAACGCGGCCCGCAGATCCTGCCACGGCAGGGGATCGCCGTGCGTGCGCTTGTGTTCGGTCTTGAAGTATTTCAACGGATTCTTCGGTGTCGGACCGAAGTAGTCGTTCGACCCGAACACGAAAAGGCCGGGGCGCGAAAGCAATCCGCCGAGGGACTGGATCACCGCGGGCACCGCCTGCGGATGCGCCAGGTTGTCGCCGGTGTTGATCACCAGGTCCGGTTCGAGCGCTTCGAGTTCGGACACCCAGGCCTGCTTGAGTCGCTGGTTGGGCATCATGTGCAGGTCGCTGATGTGCAGGACCCGCAACGGGGTGGCGCCGGGTTCGAGCACCGCCATCGTGGTGTGACGCAAGGTGAATGCGTTGCGCTCGATCAGCGTCGAGTAAAGCAGTCCGGCAGCGGCCGCCCCCGCACCGACGGCAAGCGTCCGTGCTGCCGTCGACGTGGGGAGAAGGCCGTCCACGCGCCAGGACCGGGTCGAATCGAGGATGGACATTTTCTCAGGATACGCGCCGCCCGAGGGCACGCGTCAGGGTCGTGACGGACAACCCGTCCGGCGACTCGACCTCAGCCGGGCAGATCGATCACCACCGGCCCGACGCCGGGTACCTGCACCGTCGTCTGGGTCGGGCCGTTGCTGCCGCCCGCGGACTGACGTCCGTTGCTCACGTAGATCGTGATCGTGCTCCCCGGCAACGCCGAGTCCGACGGTGCGGTGAACACCACCGTGCCCTGCGGGCGCGGGGAGTCGATCTCGAGCTGGGTGACCTTGAAGCCGGCAGCCTGCAGCCGGGCGGTCGCGTCGCTGGCGGTCAGACCGGTGACGTCGGGGACCCGTCCGCGACTGTTGCCGGACACGTACTGCGGATCCTGCGGTGGCAGGCTCGTCGGCCCGAACTTGTTCGCGACCGGCAGGACCGCCGAATACCAGGTGCGTGCCGGCTCGTATCCGCCGTAGAGGTTGCCGTCGTAGCAGGACCGCAGCGGGCTGGTGCAGATGCCCTCCGGGTTGGGACCGTCGCTGTAGACGTAGACCGACCCGGCGATGTTGTTGGTG
>NZ_MVPX01000539.1:0-2472 GCF_002043085.1 Gordonia sp. i37
GGAGCCGGCGGCCGCCGCCGAGGTGCCCCCGCCTCGGTCGTCGAAGCTCATCGCATTGGCCAGGGTGTTGGCCAGACCCTGCTCGACGACGCGGTCACATCCCGGTGCGTTGAACGGCACCGTGGTCAATACCGGTGCGCCGTCGGGGCCGGGCACCGCGTTGCTGTTCTCGTCGCGCTTGATGGTGCTGATCGAGCCGATCGGGTTGGGCGGGCACCACACCCCGCCCGAGGACAGGGTGGCCGCCACATTCGACAGCTCGAGTCCGTTGACCGGGAAGGGGCCGAGGGTGAACGAACCGAAATTGCCGTCCTTGACGTACTGGGCGATCGACTTGTCGCCGTCACCGGAGGTGCCCGGCGTGTTGTAGGAGCGCAGCCCCAGGCGCACGGCCATGTCGACGGTTGGCTTCACCCCGGTCTGCTGCAGCAGCTTGACGAAGGCGGTGTTCGGTGACTGGGCCAGCGCCTGGGAGACCGACATCGACGCCGGATAGCGGCCGTCGTTCTTGACGCAGTAGCTGTCGGCAGGACATCCGTTGGAGCCGCCGCTGCTTCCCATGCCCTGCACGGCCAGTGTCGACGGGACCGGGATGTTGGAGCCGGTGCCGAGACCCTGCTCCATCGCCGCGGCCGTCGTGAAGACCTTGAAGACCGAGCCCGCACCGTCACCGACCAGCGAGAACGGCTGCGGCTGCACGGTTTGGTCGGCATTCTGATTGAGCCCGTAGTCGCGGCTCGACGCCATCGCCAGCACGGGGTGCGACGTGGTGCCCGGCCGGATCGCGCTCATCACGCTCGCGACGCCGTCGGCGTGCGGATCGGCCTGCGTCTGCACCGCACGCTCGACCGAACGCTGCACGTCGGGGTCGAGGGTGGTCTTGATGATGTATCCGCTGCGCATCACCGAGTCGCGGGAGATGCCGTTGGCGGCGAGGAACTGCAGCGCGTAGTCGCAGAAGAATCCGTTGTTGCCGGCGCCGATGCACCCCTGGGTGGGGATGTTGGGATTGGGGACCACCCCGAGCGGCTTGGCCTTGGCCGCGGTCAGCTCGTCGCGGCGGTTGGGGAAGTTCTGAATCATCGTGTCGAGCACGGTGTTGCGTCGTGCCAGCGCAGCCTGCGGATTGGTGTACGGGTTGAGCGCGCTGCTCGACTGCACCATGCCCGCGAGCAATGCGGCCTGCTCGACGGTGAGGTCCTTGGCGTGCTTGTTGAAATACACCTGCGACGCGGCCTCGATGCCGTAGGCGTTGTTGCCGAACGGCACCACGTTGAGATAGCGCGTGACGATCTGCTTCTTGGCCTCCTGCTTGGCCGCGGCGTCGGAGAGGCCCTTGCGTTTGGCCTGCTCGGTGAGCGACTGCTCCATCGTCAGCGCCATCCGGACCTCACGCAGCTTGCGTGCCGGGGTGGTCTCGGTGGCCGCCTCCCGATCGGCCTCGGTCCGCGCGAGCACGAGGAGTTGATAGTTCTTGATGTACTGCTGATCCAGCGTCGACGCGCCCTGCTGGACCTCACCCGAGGACGAGTTCTTCAGCGCGGCGCGGATGGTGCCCTTCCAGTCGACGCCGTCGTGTTCGAGGAAGCGTCGGTCCTCGATGGAGATGATCGCGGCGACCATGTCGGGCGAGATGTCGTTGTAGCCGACCTCGTAGCGGTATTGGTCGAACAGCAGCGCGATCGGGTTGCCTGCTGCGTCGGTCATCGTCGAGACCTGGGGCAGGGTGCCGTTGAGCAATTCCGACGAGACGTTCTCGACAGCCGAAGCGGCTCTGTTGGACACCAGTCCCACCCCGCTGGCGACCGGATACAGGAGTCCGGCGACGAGCACGCCGGCCAGCACGCACGCGGCAGCGAGCGGCCCAAGCTTCTTCGAGATCGGCACCCCGACAGAATACGTGTGATTTCCTCAACACCCCCGCAGCCCGCGTCGCCGCGCATGGCACCGGCGGGGTCGGTGGCGATGACCAGGTGTTTCGCCGAGAGTCTGCACGGTTGTGCCAGTTTTTCGGCCTCAGGGGTTGCGGTCGCATGCACAGATCCCTAGATTGAGGGCAGAATGTGACTCACTTAACAGCCGATGCGGCAGAGTGTTAGAGATATCAAACTCGATCAATTGTCTAGGTGAGCAAGCGGGTTGCAGTCGCAGTGCGGTGACGTGGTCATCGCAGACAACGACAGACAGGGGCGATAACGATGGCAACAGCGGCAGTATCGGCAGACGAGGCGCGGTTGACCTGGGTGTCGCAGGCGCGGTGCCGCGGAGAGAACCCGGATGACCTGTTCGTGCGGGGCGCAGCGCAGCGCAAGGCCGCCACGATCTGCCGGCACTGCCCGGTGCAGTTGCAGTGCGGCGCCGACGCTCTCGACAACCGCGTCGAATTCGGGGTGTGGGGCGGCATGACCGAACGCCAGCGTCGGGCGCTGTTGCGTCAGCATCCCGAGGTCACCTCGTGGTCGGCGTTTTTCG
>NZ_MVPX01000054.1:0-4387 GCF_002043085.1 Gordonia sp. i37
CTTCCACGGTGGCGGGTTCTCGCTGGGCAGTCGCGCCACCCACGACGCCTACTGTCGGCGGTTGGCCCTCGACACCGGCGCCGACGTCCTGTCCGTCGAGTACCGGCTCGCCCCCGAGCATCCGTTCCCGGCGGCCGTCGACGACGCCCTGGCCGCGTGGCGCTTCGCGGTGAGTGGGGCCTCGCGCTGGGGTGTCGACACCGATCGCCTCATCGTCGCCGGCGACAGCGCAGGCGGGAACCTGGCCGCGGTGCTGTCCCAACTCGTGCGCGGCGAGGAGGTGACGCCGCGTCTGCAGCTGCTGCTGTATCCGGTCACCGACATGACGCGATCCGGCGGTTCGCGGCAGGAGTTCGCCACCGGCTACTTCCTCACCGCCGAGCGCATCGAGTGGTTCACCGAGCGTTACATCCCGGCCGGAGTGCCGCGCAGTGATCCGCGGATCTCCCCGCTGCTCGCCGATGACCTCACCGGACTGCCGCCCGCCCACGTGGTGGTCGCCGGCTTCGATCCGTTGCGCGACGAGGGCATCGCCTACGCCGACGCCCTTTCCGGTGCCGGCGTACGCACCTCGCTGCAACGTGAGTCGGGCATGATCCACGGCTTCGTCAACATGCTCGGCTTCAGTCCCGCTGCCCGACAAGCGGTCTCGGGGATGCACGACGTGGTGCGTGGGGTGCTCTGACAGAGGTCGCCCCCGCGCCGGCCCGCACCCTCGACCGCGGCGCCGCCAACACCCCGGCGGCGCATCCGGCGATGACCAGTGCGGCACCGGCGATCTCGACCCCGCTCGGCACCTCGCCGAGCAGTAGCCAGGCAGCGCTGATCCCGACCACCGGTACCAGCAACGACAGCGGCGCGACCCGGCTGGCCTCGTACCGCTTCATCAGCATCGTCCAGAGCCCGGACCCGGCGATCGTGCCCAGCAGCACCACGTAGGTGAGGCCGACCAGCGCGATCAGCCCGGACGACGAACCCAACGTTGTCAACGATGTCAGGTCGGCGCGAGGACCCTCGGTGGCAAAGCTCAACGCCAGGAACGGGATCGGCGGCACCACCGACATCCACAGTGTCATCCGCAGGGCGTCGTCGGGTTGGGCCAGACGGCTGCCGATGTTGCCGAACGCCCAGGACAGGCCGGCCAGCACGGTCAGCACCATCGGGACGACGATGCCCACACCGATCGACGAATGTCCGGCGCGGTCGACGCCGATGACGACGATCCCGGCGACGGCGATCGCGATGCCGAGGATCTGCGCGGGCACCAACCGCTCTCGCAGGAAGAACACGCCCAGTAGCACGGTGAACGGCGCCGAGGTCTGTAGGACCAACGAGGCCAGCCCGGTGGGCATCCCGAGGTTCATGGCGAGGAACAGGAATGCGAACTGCCCGAACCCGAAGCCCACTGCATACAGCAGGAACCATCGCATCTGCACGCGCGGGAACTTCACGAACAGCACCACCGGGACGGCCATCACCGCAAACCGCAGAGCCGCGAAGAAGAACGGCGGGAAGTGGTCGAGACCAACGCGGATGGCGATGAAGTTGAGGCCCCAGAGGACGACGACGGTGAGGCCGAGCAGGCGATCGCGGGTGGTCATGAGTCCATCGTCGGGGCGACATCGATGAAGAACAATCGAATTCTTCTACAGTAACCGTTCGTTATTGCTTCATCTTTGCTTGCGGGCAGCTACCGCCACCCGAGCGCCGGTGCCACGTCCTTCAGGATCGCCTCGATGACGTGCGCGTTGTAGTCGACGCCGAGCTGGTTGGGAACCGTCAGCAGCAGGGTGTCGGCGGCGGCGATGGCCTCGTCTTCCCGGAGCTGTTCGATGAGCTTGTCGGGTTCTTCGGCGTAGGACTTGCCGAACCGCGCGATACCGCCGTCGATGTGACCGACCTGGTCGGAGCTGTGCCGGTCCCGGCCGAAGTAGGCCCGGTCCATGTCGTTGACCAACGGGAAGATACTGCGGCTCACCGATACTCGTGGTTCACGCTCGTGTCCGGCGAGCTTCCAGGCGTCGCGGAACCGCTGGATCTGTTCGGCTTGGAGTTGGTGGAACGGCACACCGGTGTCCTCGGTGAGCAGCGTCGACGACATCAGGTTCATGCCCTTCTCCGCGGTCCACTCGGCGCTCGCGCGAGTGCCCGCACCCCACCAGATGCGATCACGCAGGCCCGGTGATTGGGGTTCGATGCCCAGCGGTCCCGGCGGGTTGGGGAACATCGGCGATGGATTCGGCTCGGCGAAGCGCGCACCATCGATGACCTGGAGGAACACGTCGGTGTGCGAGCGCGCCATGTCGGCGTCGGTCTCGCCGTCGGCGGGAACGTAGCCGAAGTACTTGTAACCCTCGATCACCTGCTCGGGGGACCCCCGGCTGATGCCGAGCTGGAGTCGTCCGTCGGAGATCAGATCGGCCGCGCCGGCGTCCTCGGCCATGTACATCGGGTTCTCGTACCGCATGTCGATGACTCCGGTGCCGATCTCGATGGTCTCGGTCTTCGCGCCGATCGCGGCGAGGAGCGGGAACGGCGAACCGAGTTGTCGCGCGAAGTGGTGCACGCGGAAGTAGGCGCCGTCCGCGCCGAGTTCTTCGGCCGCGACCGCGAGGTCGATGGATTGCAACAGGGTGTCGGCGGCTGAGCGGGTCTGCGAACCGGCCGACGGGGACCAGTGTCCGAAGGAGAGGAAGCCAATCTTCTTGCTCATGACACCAGTTAACCGGACTTGGGTCCGCTTTGTTCCACCAGGTCGGCGAGGCGGGCAAGATCCGCTGCGACCGTCGCGGCGTCACGGTCGAACTCTTCGTCGGTGAGGTCGAGTTGGCGCAGGGTGAAGACCACTTCCGAGCCGTCGGGGTGGGCCAGCACGCGCACCGGATTGGTGACCGTCGACCCCGACGGAAGGGTCACGTCGTGGTCGATGACCCCGAACTCGTTGGGCGGGACAAAGCGCACCGTGACGGTGCCCATCGGGGATTCGACGAGGAGGTCGCCGCCTCGGCGCGTGACCGGTGCCTGCGCCAGCCCCGACGCCCAGAGCGCCAGGTTGCCCGGGTCGGACGCGAACTCGTAGACCTGATCCGGCGAGGCGGCGATGACGTGACTTACGTGGCGACTGCGCATTCATCCATCATGCGTGCCGGGCCCGACATGCATGGAGCTTGCCTGGCGTGGGATCTCACCGTCATAGGATCGCGCCATGGAGGTTCGTCGACTGCGGTTGCTGCGCGAGTTCGCCGACCGTGGCTCGATCGGCGCGGTCGCCGACGCGTTGCACATGACGCCGTCGGCCGTCTCGCAACAACTCAAGGTGCTCGCCGAAGAGGCCGGCGTGGCGTTGCTCGAACCGGATGGCCGACGCATCCGCCTGACCGGTGCGGGCCACGCGCTGGTGCTGCGCGCCGAGGACGTCATCGCCGCAGTGGAGCGGGCGCAGGAAGAGATGGCGTCGTACCGATCCGGTCACGCCTCGGTCCGTCTGGGGATGTTCCCGTCGGGGGCGACGCTACTGCTCCCCGATGTTCTGACGCGGGCCGCCGAGGCGGCGATCGACGTGCACGCCTTCCATCTCGACGTCGGATATCCCGAGGCCGCACCGGCGTTGGCCGATTTCGACATCGTCGTCACCCACCGTGACGAACGGATGCCCACGCTGACCGATCCGCGGGTCACGGTCACCGAGCTGATGCGTGAACCGCTGGACGTGATCGTCGCGCGCACCTCGGACCTCGCGGATCATCGGCGGGTCGCGGTCGCCGAACTCGCCGACCGCGACTGGATCAGCGTGGAGGGCGGATTCCCGGTCGACGATGTGCTGCAATCGATCTCGGCACTCACCGGCGTGGCACCCCGGGTGATCCAGCGGATGCTGGACTTCACGACGATCGAGGCGCTCGTCGCCGCCGATCACGGGATCGCCCTGATGCCGCGGCATGCGGCCCGGCACCCCGACGTGGTCGCGTTGGAGCTCAAGGGAGTTCGTGCGGCGCGGGTGTACGAGGCATTCACCCGGCCGCATCCGCGCGCCGCGATCGCCTCGGTCGTCGACGACCTGCGCTCGGTTGCCGACGCCGTGGCCCGCTGAACTGCTCGCCCCGCTCAGCTCCCGGGTGTGCCGGTAGTACTCGTTCCGCTCGCGTTGCCCATCGTCTGCAATTGCGGTGTGGTGCCATTGAATCGGTTGAGATCGACCGGCGTCGGAATGCCGGGGAGCTGTCCGGAATCCGTGTACTGCCAGAACGTCCACGTGCTCCAGCCGCCGTGAGGCATCTCCGGTGCGGACTGGCCGTTGTAGGACGCGATCCACAGCGGGGGGTCGCCGAATTCGGTGGTGCCGCCCATCGCGGTGTCCCAGAACTTCGGATAGGTGTAGAGGATCGTC
>NZ_MVPX01000540.1:0-8597 GCF_002043085.1 Gordonia sp. i37
GGCGGGAGTGCCCCGCCGGTGATGTCGTGTCCGGGGGTGTGTGGTCCGTTCGGGGGACAGTGTCGTGTTGAGGAACAGGGCCGATCGGGACGCACCATTCACTGCAGGCCGAGATTCACAGCGGGCCGAGGTCGACCGGCTCCGGCCACTGCATGGTCCCCGGCCGCAGGATCTGCAGCACCCCGCCGGCCGCCACCCAGAGCGTCCCGTCGTCGGTGCGTGCGACCGACACGGTGGACGAGAGCACCGGGGTGCTGAGTGTCGGCGTGAGACCGTCCCGGTCGAGGACGGTGAGCAACCAGAACCGGCCGCGGTCGTGGTCGTACTCGGCGGGTCCGGGTAGCGGCCACCACCCCGACCGCGCCGTTCCGTCCGGCGGGTGACCGAGGGTCCACAGCCCGTCGCCGACGGTCCCGGCGTAGAGGAATCGCCGTGGAACATGCTGTGTGTCAGTCGCTTCGAGAGTCGGTGCCAGGGTGACGACGCTGTCGTAACAGGCGATCCCGAGTGGGGAGGTGAGCAGCGAGGGTCGGTCGTGGTGGTCGTCGAGGATCACCGGATCGCCCACATCCATTGCGCCGTCGAGGCCGACGCGCACCAACACCACACCGTCGGTGCGCGGGCTCGGTGAATGCAGCAGGACGACGAACGAGTCGCCGTCGGCGATCGCCGCGGTGACCACGGCGGTGGGGACCTCGACGCTGCGTGATTCCCCGCCGGGACCGTGGATGCTCCACCGACCCGCGCCACCGCAGGCCAGAAAGTGTTCGCCCACAACGGCTCCCGCGACGACCGGGGTGTCGTCGACGGTCCGTGCAGGCTCTCCCGGCGTCAGGCGGTGGGTTCCGTCGGGGCCGCCGATCCAGCATCCGGTGGGCGTCGCCCACACCGACCGCCCGTATCGCACCGGGCCGGGAAACAGATACTCGCTTGCCCGGTGGTCGGAGTCGATCCGAAACGCCAGCGGCAGAACCGCATCCAGCGCCCACAGGTCGTCGCCGGCAGCGGACACCTCGGCAATCACTGCCGGCGGACGCAGTGGATACGGTCCGGCGTCGTCGAGATCGAGATCGATCAGCGCGCCGGTGTCGACGTCGGTCGGTGACGGGCAGTCGGCGTCGAACCGGTCGTCGGTGAAGAATCTCGGCGCGCGGTCGACCTCGCGATAGGTTGGCCGGCGCCCCGGAGTCAGGCTCCATCGGCGTGGCGGCGGAACCCGCTGCCACGAGTGCGAGACGACCTGCACCCGGGTCACGCGCCCGCGCACCGACCCCTCTGCGTCGATCCCCATGACGCCGTGAAAGGTGCCGGTCAGTTCCACCTGTCCGGTCCGCGGCCGTTGTCCCTCCCACGACGCGGTCCAGCCGTCGCCGCGCAGCAGTCCACTCCACCAGAGGTCGTGTTGCCCGGCGTTATCGGTGGCCGCGGTCTCGTCGATGACACCCCGCCGATGTGGTGGGCGACCGGACGGTTCGAGCCGGGCGCGGATGGTCATCGCGTCGTGCTGATCGGTCCCGGTCTCGCTCGTCGAGTACTCCCAGAACCGCAGGGGGAATTCGACGACCTCCCCGATCGCGGGTGGGGGAATCTGCCCGTCCTCGATCGCGATGCGATCCACCAGGATCGTCAGTACGCGGCGGCGATCCATCGGTGTCCCAGGCGGATCGAGGTCAGCCCCGACCGGTGATCTGCTCGGCGACCGCGCGCAGGGCGACGCGGTCGGCCACCTCGAACGGTAACGACGGGACTCCGACGATCGGCACCGTCGGATGCGCAGAGGTGAACCGCCCCAGCAGGTGGACCTCCCGTTTGGCCGTCGCGGCACGCTCCGCGTGCACCAGCAGCACGCCGCGCGTCAGGTCGTCGTCGGCCTTGTCCACGGCCACCCGCGCGACCTCTTCGGGGATGCCGGTGAGGTTCGGGTGGGTGCGATTGAGGATGAGCCCGGCCAGCGGCATCGACTCCTCGGAGAGGCGATCGACGAAGAAAGCCGCCTCCCGCAGGGCGTCGGGCTCGGCCGCGGCGACCACCGCGAAGCGGGTACCGGGCTGTTTGAGCAGTTCATAGGTCTTGAGCGCGCGGTCCTGGAAGCCGCCGAACATCGAGTCGAGTGACTGCACGAACGTCGCGACGTCGCGCAGCATCTCACCGCCGATGATGGTGGAGACCCCGCGCATCGCCAGGCTCATCGCGCCGGTGACCATGCGGCCGACGCCGCGGCCGCCGCCGACGAGCACCTTCATCAGCCGACCGGACAGGAACGACCCGAGGCGCTGCGGTGCGTCGAGGAAGTCCAGGGCGTTGCGCGACGGTGGGGTGTCGACGATGATCAGGTCCCACCGGTTGGTCTCCAGCAGCTTGCCGAGCTTCTCCATCGCCATGTATTCCTGTGTGCCGGAAAAGGATTCGGCGACAGTCTGGTAAAAGGAGTTCTCCATGATGGCCGCGGCGCGCTCGGGCGTGGAGTACTCCTGCACCATCTCGTCGAAGGTGCGGCGCATGTCGAGCATCATCGCGTCGAGCGAGCCGGTCCCATCGATGGCCACCGGTTGTGGATCGTTGGTCAGCTCACTCATGCCCAACGACTGCGCGAGCCGCTTGGCCGGGTCTATGGTGAGCACCGCGACGGTGCGGCCGTGTTCGGCGGCGTGTAGGGCCATCGCCGCGGCGGTCGTCGTCTTGCCGACGCCACCGGCGCCGCAGCAGATGACCACGCGCGTCTCCGGGTCGGCGAGCACCGAGCCCATCTTCAGGTCGAGGGGCATCAGGCACCCGCTTTCTGCAGCAGATTGGCCAGTTCGTAGAGGCCGCCGAGGTCCATCCCGTCGCCGAGGGTGGGTAGTTCCAGCGTCGGGACCTCCACCTCGTCGAGTTGGGCCTTGGCCACCTGCTGCGCCTGCAGCCGCGAGGCGTGTTCGATCGTCTCGGTGAGCAACCCGGCGAAATCGGCCTCGCTCGCCTCGATGCCGGCGTCGGCGAGCCCGGCCGCGACCCGCTGTGCGTCGACGTTGCCCTCGGCGATGTCGTCGATCTCGTCGGGCGGCAGGTGCATCGGGTTCACCCGGTTGATGATCAGGCTGCCGACGCGCAGGTTCTTGCCGCGCAATTCCTCGACGGCCTCGATGGTCTCGGTGATCGGCATCGCCTCGAGGAGGGTGACGAGGTGGATCGCGGTCTCCTCCGAGTGCAGCAATCGCGCCACCCCCTCGCTCTGGTTGCGGATCGGGCCGGTCTTGGCGAGGTCGGCCATCGCCTTGGTGACGTCGAGGAAGCTCCCGATCCGGCCGGTGGGCGGGGAGTCGACGACGACGGCGTCGTAGAGCCGCACGCCCTTCTTGTTGGTTGCGATGATGCGTTCCTTGATCTTTCCGGTGATCAGGACGTCACGCAGCCCCGGGGCGACCGTGGTGACGAAGTCGATCGCGCCGATCCGCTTCATCGCCCGGCCGGCGAAGCCCAGGTTGTAGAACATGTCGAGGTATTCCAGCAGCGCATGCTCGATGTCGAGGGCCAGCGCCCACACCTCGCCGCCGCCCTCGGCGGTGGCGATGCGGGTGTCGGTCGGCGGTAGCGGCGGCAGGTCGAAGAGTTGCGCGATGCCTTGGCGCCCCTCGCATTCGACGAGCAGGACGCGCTTTCCCGCGGCAGCCAGGGCCAGCGAGAGCGCGCCGGCGACGGTGGTCTTGCCGGTGCCGCCCTTACCCGAGACGAAGTGCAGACGTGCTTTGGCGGCCGAGTCCGGCCAGATGTTCGGTGCGGTCACCGCCTCCTCGTCGTCGAGAATCGCTGCGACCCCGTCAGGTCGGGGTCGGCTCTGCCGACCACTGGATGTCTGGTCGCCCCCGGGCGTGTCGTACACCACGGATTCACCATATCGACTCAGTCGGCGTCCAGGGTCACTCCGGTCAGGTCATTTCGCCCGATCGTGCCTGCGGGCACGCCGCCCCGATGCCCTAGGCTTGGGGCCATGAGTGATGTCACCGCCTGGGAATACGTGACGGTTCCGCTGCTGACCCACGCCACCAAACAGATTCTCGATCAGTGGGGCGCCGACGGCTGGGAGCTGGTCAGCGTGCTGCCCGGCCCCACCGGAGAGCAGCACGTCGCCTACCTCAAGCGGCCGAAGGGCTGAGGCCAATGAGCACCTGGACACAACGACTCGACGAGCTGGGTATCGAGCTGCCGACGGCCCCCACCCCGGTCGCCAATTACGTCCCGGCGGTCCGGTCGGGGAATCTGGTCTACACCTCGGGGCAGTTGCCCTTCGTCAACGGTGAGCTGTCGATCCACGGCAAGGTCTGCACCGGCGCGGAGGGTGTCGTCAAACCCGACGAGGCGACGGCGGCCGCACGACAGTGCACCATCAACGCGTTGGCCGCGATCAACGGACTCGTCGGGCTGGATTCGATTGTGCGCGTGGTCAAGGTGACCGGGTTCGTCGCATCGGCGCCGGGCTTTACCGGGCAACCGGGTGTCCTCAATGGTGCGTCGGACCTGCTCGGCGAGATCTTCGGGGAGGCAGGCGTGCATGCCCGCTCCGCGGTCGGTGTCACCGAGTTGCCGTTGGGCGCGCCGGTGGAGGTCGAACTCGTGGTCGAGGTCGGAGACCGGTGAATGTCACCGAGGTCGGAGACCGGTGAAGTGTGTCCGAGGTCGCTGACGCTTGAGTGCTGAGGTCGTCGCGGCGCTCATCCTCGCCGCGGTGGCCGCGGGATGGGTCGATGCCGTGGTGGGTGGCGGTGGTCTGATCCTCATCCCGGCTCTGTTGATCGGTGCGCCCGGGATCGTTCCGGCGTCGGCACTGGCCACCAACAAGCTGGCCGCGGTCATCGGGACCGCGTCCGCGGCGTGGCGATACTCGCGCACGGTGCCTCTGCGTGCGCGTCGTCTGGCGCCGGTGTTCGCCTGTGCCGCAGTCTGTTCCGGTGCGGGAGCGTTTGTGGCGAGTCGGTTGCCCACCGACGTCTTCACACCCATCGTCCTGGTGATGCTGGTGGCCGTGGGGTTGTTCGTCGCGCTCAATCCCGGGTTCGGATCGGGTGTCGCGCGGACGCGCTCCCGGACGTCGGTGGTGTGCGGGCTGGTGATCGCCGGGATCGTGGTGGCCTTCTACGACGGTCTGATGGGTCCGGGCACCGGAACCTTCCTGATCATCACGCTGACGGCGTTGGTGGGTACGGATTTCGTGCAGAGTTCGGCGACGGCGAAGGTGATCAACACCGGAACCAATCTCGGGGCGCTCGCAGTGTTCGCCGCGCAGGGCCATGTGTTGTGGTTGCTCGGATTGGCGTTGGCGGTGGGCAATGTCGTCGGCGCGCAGGTCGGCGCACACATGGCGCTGGGCCGGGGCAGCCGGTTCGTGCGGTGGGTGCTGCTCGTCGTCGTGGTGGTCATGGTGGCCAAGCTGTCCTACGACCTCATCACCGGATGAGCCTGACTCTCGCGCGGTGTCGCCGCGGCATTACCCTGGCCCCATGAGCGCCCCCGACGACCAGTCCCGAGCCGGCGAGGTTCCCGACGACGCTGCTGCCGCCGCCGACCCGGTGCATCCCGCCTACGGGGTACTGCGCGAGGTGACGCCATTCGCGTCGGTGTTGTTGTGCGACAACCCCGGCGTGATGGAACTCGACGGCACCAACACGTGGATTCTGCGGGCGCCGGGCAGCACGGAGTGCGTCGTCGTCGACCCGGGGCCACCGCGCCACAAGAAGCACGTGAAAAAGGTTGCGGCGCAACCGGGTATCGCACTGACCCTGATCACCCACCGGCACTTCGACCACACCGGGGCCATCGACGCGCTGACCAAGCGGACCGGTGCCCCGACCCGTGCCCGCCTGCGGTTGCACTGTCGTGACGCCGCACCCTTGCGTGATCGCGAGGTCATCGAGATCGCCGGTCTGCGCATCACGGTGTTGTTCACGCCCGGCCACACCGGCGACTCCGTCAGCTATCTCGTCGAACACGACGGGCAGCGCGCGATCCTCACCGGCGACACGATCCTGGGCAGCGGGACCACCGTCATCGATCCGTCCGACGGCAGTCTGCTCGATTACATGGGTTCGCTGAACCGGTTGATCGTCGACGGTGCCGAGGCCGCGCTGCTGCCGGCGCACGGACCCGACCATCCGACGCTCGAACCCGTCGCGCGCTTTTACAAGGCGCACCGCGAGGAACGGATCGACCAGATCCAGGCCGCTCTCGACGAGATGGGCGTTTCGGCCAAGAAGGCCAAACCGATGAAGGTGGTGCGCAAGGTCTACGCCGACGTCGACAAGAAGCTGTGGCCCGCGGCGCGGATGTCGGTGAAGGCGCAGCTGGAGTATCTGCGTCAGCTGTGACTTGGGGGCGAAAACAGTTCTTCCCCCACTCTTTCGTTCGTCCCCGGGAAATTGTCGGGGGAAGAACGAGAAAGTAGGGGAAGAACGTCGAGCTGAGGTCAGCGGGCGCGGCGGGCGAGTCGCTCGGAGTCGGCGATCAGCACGCTCTTGCCCTCCAGACGCAGCCATCCGCGCTGGGCGAAGTCGGCGAGCGCCTTGTTGACGGTCTCGCGCGAGGCCCCGACGAGCTGGGCGATCTCTTCTTGCGTGAGGTCGTGGGTGACGCGCAGCGAGCCGCCCTCTTGGGTGCCGAAGCGTTGGGCCAGCTGCAGCAGCTGCTTGGCCACACGCCCGGGCACGTCGGTGAAGATCAGGTCGGCGAGGTTGTTGTTGGTGCGACGCAGACGTCGGGCCAACACGCGCAGGAGCTGTTCGGCGATCTCCGGACGGTCCTTGATCCAGGCGCGCAACGCATCCCGATCCATCGAGACCGCGCGAACCTCGGTTACCGTCGTCGCCGAGCTGGTGCGCGGACCGGGATCGAAGATGGACAGTTCACCGAACATGTCCGACGGACCCATGATCGTCAGCAGGTTCTCGCGACCGTCGGGTGACCGGCGGCCGACCTTCACCTTGCCGGACAGGATGATGTACAGCCGATCACCGGGTTCGCCCTCGTGGAAGATGACATGTCCCCGCGGAAAGTCGACAGGCTGAAGCTGCTTGGTCAGTGCCGCTACGGCAGAGGGCTCGACGCCCTGAAAAATGCCTGCCCGCGCCAGTACTTCCTCCACCAAGGAGTCCCTTCTCACTCATGATCTCGGTTGTGCTCCACTGGCACACCCGCTGCAACGCTACTCTCGCCCCCAGCATATGTGTTGAATGGGTCACCGGCGTTGTAATGGGTGGCGTGTCTGCTCAGGGCGAACATCGGCGGCCGACGACTACCGGGCAGAAGCGCATGCCGACGTGATCGGACGAGCGGCGCCGGGTGGTGTGGACGCGGTCAGCCGGCCCGACGATTGCGCAACTCGTCCAGCGCGGCCGGCATGCCCTCGCGGGCCAGGGTGTCGACGTCCTCGGATTCGGCCGCCGACAGGAATTCCTCGACGTTGTCGCGGTTCACGGTGACGCGATCTGTCCAGGACTGGACCTTCTCCATGCCGAGGGCGAAGAGCATCAGTACGGCCGGGAACAGCAGTACGGCTAGTCCTTGCATGGCCACAAGTAAACACAATCGGGCTCGTGACTCCCAACCAGAACGGCCGCGGTAACCCAGTTGTGACCAAAGCGCGCCGCTGGTTGACATCGGCAACACAGGGCGCCGCACCGCGCCCCACGCCACCGCGCATCGCTAACCTGGTCGGGTGAGCGCGCGCAAGACGGCTGCATCGAAAGCCCAGCCGAAGGCTGCATCGGCAACCCAGCCGAGGTCGGGGACGGGTGGTTCGGGCACCAAGAAGGCCGAAACCCATCTCGGGTTGGTTCGTCGCGCCCGCCGGATGAATCGCACGCTGAAGGTGGCTTTTCCGCACGTGTACTGCGAGCTCGATTTCACCACCCCGCTGGAATTGTCGGTGGCCACCATCTTGTCGGCGCAATGCACCGACGTCCGCGTGAACCAAACCACCCCGGCGGTTTTCGCCCGCTACCGCACCGCGCTGGATTACGCGCAGGCCGACCGCACCGAACTCGAGGAATTGATCCGCCCCACCGGTTTCTACCGGAACAAGACCAACTCGCTCATCGGGCTCGGCCAGGCACTCGTGGAGCGGTTCGACGGCGAGGTGCCGCATACCCTGCCCGAGCTGGTGTCGCTGCCCGGATTCGGCCGTAAGACCGCGAATGTGGTGTTGGGCAATGCTTTCGGGGTTCCCGGAATCACCGTCGACACCCACTTCGGTCGTCTGGTCCGGCGCTGGGAGTGGACCGAGGAGACCGACCCGGTCAAGGTCGAGCACGCCGTCGGCGAACTCATCGAGCGCAAGGAGTGGACCGATCTGTCCCACCGGGTGATCTTCCACGGCCGTCGCGTCTGCCACGCGCGAAAACCGGCGTGCGGGGTGTGCATCCTGGCCAAGGACTGCCCGTCGGTCGGAACCGGGCCGATGGACAAGTCGGCGGCTGCGGCCCTGGTGAAGGGGCCCGAGACCGATCACCTGCTGGCGTTGGCGGGGATCACTTCGTGACCACCGACAATCTGCCGCCCGTGGAGAAGCCGACCCCGCCGGATCGCCGGCGGGGCTCTCGTTTTCCCCCGGCTGCGCGATGGACGCTGGG
>NZ_MVPX01000541.1:0-12509 GCF_002043085.1 Gordonia sp. i37
GGAGAAGCCGACCCCGCCGGATCGCCGGCGGGGCTCTCGTTTTCCCCCGGCTGCGCGATGGACGCTGGTGTTCTTCGTCGTCGTGATCGCCCTCGTCGTCGCGATCTGGCCGCGGGGGGACTCCTCGACGGGCGACGACGCCCAGCAGGTCCGTCCGTCCGGCGCCGCCTCGGCCACCGATGTGCAGGTCGATGATGCGCAGTTGGCCCAGGCTCGCGCCGACGCCGCGATCGCACCGTGTCCGCAGGTCGGCGGCCCTGCGTCGACTGCTGCCACAGTGCTGGCCGGGGTGCGGGCGCCGTGCCTGTCGACCGGGGCGAGCTACGACCTCGGCGCCGGGACCGTCGGCAAACCACTGATCATCAATATGTGGGCGGTGTGGTGTCAGCCGTGCCGCGCCGAGCTGCCCGTGCTCGCCGACTACGCCGAGCGGGCCGGGTCGGCGGTGACGGTACTGACCGTTCACGCGCGTGAGGGCGCGGGCAGTCCGTACCTGGTACTGCGCTTCCTCTCGGAGCTGGGGGTGCATCTGCCCGTCGTCCTCGACACCGACGGGCAGGTCGCGGCCGCACTGAAGGCTCCCCGCGTGTTCCCGTCGACGATCATCCTGCGCGCCGACGGTTCCGTCGCGAAGGTCGCGCCGATGGTCTTCGAGAACCCACAGCAGATCGCCGACCAGGTACGCATGGCGACCGGGGTCACCACGTGAGCACGAGTGATTCGACGCCGATCCCCGCGCCGCACATCGGCCCACTGGTGGCGCGCGAACAGATCCCGACCTGGCTGCACCGGCTCACCGACGACGTCGGCGCCGTCACCGAGATCGTGCTCAATCGTGGTGGTGACCGCACCCGGTGGGCGGCGATGTTCAACCGGGATCGGCGTGCTGCTGCGGTGCTGGTGTTGTTCTCGGGGTCCTTCGACGCCGACCCCGACTATCCCGGTGGGCTGCCCGCCGATGCCGAGGTCCTGCTCACCGAGCGTGCGTCGACCCTGCGTCAACACAGCGGACAGGTCGCCTTCCCCGGCGGCGGCTACGACCCCGGTGACGACTATCCCGTCGGGACCGCGCTGCGGGAGGCCGACGAGGAAACCGGCCTGGCGACCGAGGGCGTCGACGTGCTGGCCACCCTGCCCAGCTTCCCGGTCCCGCCCTCGGGTTTCGACGTCGTACCGGTCATCGCCCACTGGCGCGAACCCGGTGAGGTGCGTGTCGTCGACGAAGGCGAGACCGCCCGCGTCGCGCGTGTCAGCATGCGTGAGCTCCTGGCCCCGGAGAACCGTTTCCAGGTCCGCCGGTCGGTCCTCGGTGCCCGCGCCTATCAGGGACCCGCATTCTTCGTCGACGGACTGCTCGTCTGGGGGTTCACCGGCGGGCTGATCGCGGCGATCAGCGACGCCGCCGGGTGGGGGCCGGCCTGGGACACCGACGACGTCCGTCCGCTCGACGAGATGATCCGACGCGCCGGCAACCGGCAGGAATCCGGTTTCCGCGCGGTCCACCCCGACCATCTGCGCGACCCCGACGGCCGGGGCAGCCGATGAGCGGTTCGACGTGGGTCGACATCGTCGTCGTCGCGATCGCCCTGATCGCCGCGATCAGCGGATTCCGGCAGGGTGCGGTGGCCTCCGCGCTGGCCGTGCTCGGTGTGCTCCTCGGTGCCTTCGCGGGCATTCTGCTGGTGCCGCATGTGATCTCCCGGATCGACGATCCGACGATGCAGCTGGTGGCGGCCGTCGGGGTGCTGGTCGCGCTGGTGGTGATCGGCGAGATCGCCGGCATGATCCTCGGTCACGCCGCCCGCGGCGGCATCCGGTCGCCGGAACTGCGGGCCATCGACAGCGGCGTCGGACTGGTGTTGCAGGCCCTCGCGGCGCTGGTGGCGATGTGGTTGATCGGCACGCTGCTGGCGAGTTCGCATTCGCAGGCGCTGACCAAGGCCGTCGACGGCTCCAAGGTGCTCGGCGCGGTCGACGACGCGGCGCCGGGGTGGCTGGCCGCGAAGCCGGTCGACGAGTTCCGCCGACTGCTCGAGGATTCCAAACTCGACGGCGTCATCCCCACCACCAACGCCGGCCAGGTCGCACCACCCGACCCGGCGCTGCTGCGCCTGCCGGTCGTCGCGCAGACCAAGCCGAGTGTGGTCAAGATCGAGGGCGAGGCACCCAACTGTCAGCAGGCCCTCGAGGGCAGCGGCTTCGTCGTCGGCCCGGACCTGATCATGACCAACGCGCACGTCGTCGCCGGGACCTCGACCCTGCAGGCCCAGCAGTCCGACGGGACCTCCTACGACGCCGACGTCGTGCTCTTCGACAGCGTCAACGACGTGGCGATCCTGCGGGTCGACGGCATCGACGCGCGGCCGTTGCGGTTTGCCTCGAGTACCGCGTCCACCGGGGACGACGCCATCGTCCTGGGGTATCCGCAGGCCGGTCCGTTCCAGGCCACTGCGGTGCGGGTGCGTGACATGCGCGAGTTGCCGACCGCCAACATCTACCGCAACCGCCAGGTCACCCGCGAGGTGTATACGGTGCGCGGCGTCATCCGGCAGGGCAATTCCGGTGGGCCGATGCTGAATTCGGCCGGCGATGTTCTCGGCGTGGTGTTCGCGACGTCGGAGAATGCCGCCGAAGAGACCGGCTACGTCCTCACCGCCGCTCTCGTACAGCAGGACCTCGCCCGCGCCCAGGGTCGCTACGGACGGGTGTCGACCGGGGCGTGTGTGCGCGAATGACTGACTCAGGCGAGTCCCCCGACCCGAGCGCCGTCGACGACCACACCGCCGAGATGGCCGGAAAGGTCACGGAGGCACTGGAATACATCGAACGGGCGCGTGGGCATCTGTACGGCTTCCACCAGCTCATCGGGCACGCCGACGCCCTGCTCGGGGAGGCGGTCGCCGAGATGCGCGATGCCGGTTACACCGAGCTGGCCGATCGGATCGAGACGGAGATGGTGGGCCGCAACGTGATCGAGGGTCGCTGGACCTTCCAGATCGTCGAGGAATTCGACGACGGCTATCACGCCGCGTTCACCGACACCGAGGCGCAGGTGCGTGCGGAACTGACCGGCGGGGTGCGTCACGTCCACGAGGCGCGGATGAAGGAACGTCGACGCACACACGGACATCGCGACCACACCGCCGGCCCGGGTGATCCCGGCAGCAGGTGAGGCCGGGCTCAGGAACCCAGCAGCTCGAGCAGCGCCGCGGTGACCGCGTCCGGCTGTTCCTGATGCGCGAAGTGCCCGCTGGCGGGGATCTCCCGGACGTCGAGATGGTCCACCCACTCGCGGCTCTCGCGCATCGCATGGTCGGTGATGTAGGGATCGTCGGCGCCGCGCAGCGCCAGCGCCGGGATGTGCAGTCTGCGGTGCATGAGACGCATGAACCGGATGCCGTCGGGGCGGAACTGCGACCGGAAGGCCCAGCGCTGGTATTCCAGACTCGAATGCGCCACGTAGGGGATCTGGATGGCCGAGCGGTTGAGACCGATGGTCTGCGCGTAGTCGTCGGTGCCGCGCCATGCGCTGCCCGCGCGCTGATCGAAATATCGAGCGATGAAGGCGCCGTCGCGGCGGGTCAGGCGCGCCTCGGCCGACCGGGGGAGCTGATTGCGCAGGAAGTTCGGGAGGAACGCGGTGCGTTGCGCCCCGCGCAGCAGCACGTCGTGGCGCAGGGAGCGGGGATGCGGTGAGGCGATCACCGCGATGCGGGACACCGCGCGGGGGTGCAGGGTGGCCGTCGCCCAGCAGACCAGACCGCCGTCGGCGTGCCCGACCAGGGTGGCGTCGGTGTGCCCGAGTGCGCGGACGAGGCCGTTGGTGTCACCGGCCAGCGTCCACCCGTCATATCCGCGCGGCGGTTTGTCGGTGTCGCCGTACCCGCGCAAATCGACCGCCACCGCCCGATGACCGGCCTCGGTCAACGCGGTCAGCTGATGACGCCAACTCCACCAGAACTCGCCAAAACCGTGCAGCAGCAACACCAGTGGCCGATCCGCGATCGGCTCGTCGACCTCGACGGCATGAAACCGCAGGCCGTTCGCGCGGACGTCGAGATGCCGCCAGACGCCGGGGAGCCGAACGCTCGACGGGTCGGGCGCGGCCATCGCTCAGCCCTCGCGGGCGGGCGGGATTCGTGGGTGCTCGGCCGTGGCCGACACGGTCGCGGCGGCAGCGTCGTCGGGCACCGCGATCTTGGAACGATCCGCGGCCGGCGGGCCCGACTTGGGCAGCACCGACGGGATCTCCTTGACGGTCTCGATGGTCTTCTTCGGTCCGCGGATCTTCTTGAAGAACAGGTAGCCGGCGATCGCGACCACGATGGTGATGACGACCAGCAGTGCGAACACGATGAGGAACGCCGCCCAGCGGGGCAGCCACTCGCTGAGGAGTTCGGCGAGGAAGAAGAAAAAGAAGAAACTCGCATACAGTGCGGTCACCCCGGCCACGGCGAGCGCGCCGGTGCCGGCTCCGGCCTTCTTGGCCTCATCGACCAGCTCGGACTTGGCCAGCGCCACCTCGGAACGGACGAGCGTGGACATGCTCGCGGTCGCGTCCTTGACCAGGTTGCCGATGCTCGGTTCGCCCTTGGGCCCGAGGTCGGCGTCGGACAGGGGGATCGAGGGGACCGGACGTCCTCCTGGTGCAGACCGGCCGTTCTCGTTTCGGCTCACAGCATCCTCCGTATCTGGGGTGTGGGGCATATGTTGCCATGTCGGCCGATCGAGGTGGTCAGTGCCGCCCGCGGGCGCGGCCTCGTCATCGACTCGCGGGCGGGTACCGACACACGAGATGCGCCACCGGGTTGGGGCACCCGGTGGCGCATTCAGGGCGTGTCTCGCCGCGGGCCAACTCCGGCCCGATCAGGCCTTCTTCGCGCGGATCGCCTCGAAGACCGAGGGGTCGACGAGGGTGGAGGTGTCGCCGAGTTCGCGTCCCTCGGCGACGTCCTTGAGCAGGCGGCGCATGATCTTGCCCGAGCGTGTCTTGGGGAGTTCGGGTACGACGTTGATCTCGCGGGGTTTGGCGATGGGGGAGATCTCGATCGACACCTGTTGGCGCAGTTCGGCGATCAGCTCGTCGCCGGTGTTCTCGATGCCCTCGCGCAGGATGACGAAGGCGACGATGCCCTGGCCGGTGGTCTCGTCGGCGGCGCCGATGACCGCGGCTTCGGCGACGCCGGAGTGCCCGACGAGGGCGGATTCGACCTCGGCGGTGGAGATCCGGTGGCCGGAGACGTTCATGACGTCGTCGACGCGGCCGAGCACCCACAGGGCGTGGTCCTCGTCGTAGCGGGCGCCGTCGCCGGCGAAGTACCAGCCGTGTTCGGCGAAGCGGGACCAGTAGGTCTCGCGGTAGCGTTCGTCGTCGCCCCAGATCCCGCGCAGCATCGACGGCCACGGCTTGTCGAGGACGAGGTAGCCCTGCTCGCCCGCGCCGACCGGGTTGGCGTCGTCGTCGACGATGGTCGCCGAGATACCAGGCAGCGGTGCCATCGCCGAGCCGGGTTTGGTGACGGTCACCCCGGGCAGCGGGCTGATCATGATCGCGCCGGTCTCGGTCTGCCACCAGGTGTCGACGATCGGCGCGGAGTTGCCGCCGATGACCTCGCGGTACCACTTCCACGCCTCGGGGTTGATCGGTTCGCCGACGCTGCCGAGCAGTCGCACCGAGCTCAGGTCGTGGGCGTCGGGGATCTCCCGGCCCCACTTCATGAAGGTGCGGATCAGTGTCGGCGCGATGTAATAGATGGTGACGCCGTATTTTTCGATGATCTCGAAGTGGCGGTGCTCGTTGGGGGAGTTGGGGGTGCCCTCGTAGACGACCTCGGTCGCGCCGTTGGACAGCGGGCCGTACACCAGGTAGGAGTGGCCGGTCACCCAGCCGATGTCAGCGCCGCACCAGAAGACGTCGCGGCCTTCCTTGTGGTCGAAGACGTAGTGGAAGGTGTAGGACGCCTGGGTGAGGTAGCCGCCCGAGGAGTGCACGATGCCCTTGGGTTTGCCGGTCGTGCCCGAGGTGTAGAGCAGAAACAGCGGGTGTTCGGCGTCGAAGGCCTCCGGGGTGTGCTCGGGGGACTGCTCGGCGACGGTGTCCTCCCACCAGACGTCGCGGCCGTCGACCCACGGCAGGTTCTCGTCGTGGTTGGTGCGGCGCACCACGAGGACCTTCTCGACCGATTCCGCGGCGTCGTCGCCGGTGCCGAGGGCCTCGTCGACGGCGGTCTTCAGCGGTGCGGGCTTACCGCGACGGTACTGGCCGTCGGTGGTGATGACGAGTTTGGCCTGGGCGTCGTCGACGCGGGAACGCAGTGCGCCCGAGGAGAATCCGGCGAACACGACCGAGTGGGTCAGGCCCAGTCGCGCGCAGGCGAGCATGGAGATCAGTGCCTCGGGGACCATCGGCATGTAGATCGCGACGCGGTCTCCGGCGGTCAATCCGATCGCGGTGAAGTAGTTCGCGGCGCGGCTGACCTCGTCCTTGAGCTGGCTATAGGTGATGTCGCGGTGATCACCGGGCTCGCCGACCCAGTGGATCGCGACGCGATCGCCCTTGCCTGCGGCGACATGGCGGTCGACGCAGTTGACCGAGACATTGAGCTTGCCGCCGACGAACCACTTGGCGAACGGGGCGTCCGACCAGTCGAGGACCTCCCCGAAATCGGTGTCCCATTCCAGCCGGCGCGCCTGCTCCGCCCAGAACTCCAGACGATCGGCCTCGGCCCGGTCGTACAGTTCGGCGGTGCCGTTGGCCTGCGCCGCGAACTCCTCCGACGGCGGGTAACCGGGAGTGGTGTCGGAAGCGGAAGTGGTCATCTGAGCTGGCCTTTCACTGGTCGGCAACAACATCGCGCGTGGCAGCCGCACGTGAGCCGACTGCCACGAGATCCTCATTGTGAGGGTAGTCACGTTGGATGCCCGTTGCAGGTGGCGGGGCGACGAAAGGTGCGCGCTCGTCGTCGAGCGGTCGATTCGTGAGGGTCGGTGTGACCTGTCGTCGGCTCTGCGCGTTTTGCCGGAGTGCCTGTTTGCAGTGCGAAGAAAAATGGCCGTTCGCCGAGACGGCCCGATGACTCGTGGGTATGGTTACCTCCCGGTCAGGTTGTTGACAGCTTCCGGCCACGATCCCGTCAGGATCGGGTACGTCCACGTCCACGCGCGGTCCACGATGCTGCGCGTGCAATGCAGAAGTCCGGCCGGAGGTGTGGTACAGCGCCTTCCGGCGTCGAATATTGCCGGTTACCACCGGCGTGCCTCGGAGGGCGATAGCGAGTGAAACTGAGGAAGATCTGGGTGGCGCTGGGTGCGGCCGTGGTGGCCGCCGGCGTCTTATCCGCATGCGGGAGTTCGTCGGACGACTCCAACGGTTATATCCGGGTGTACGGCGGTGAGCCGGAAACCGGTCTGATCACCACCACGACCAACGAGAACATCGGCGGCCGCGTCGTCGACGCACTCTTCACCGGCCTGTATGCCTATGACGCACAAGGCAATCCGCGCCCGGCTATGGTCGACAAGCTGGAGACCACCGACAACAAGAACTACACCATCACCATCAAGAAGGGGTGGAAGTTCGATGACGGTACCGAGGTGAAGGCGCACAACTTCGTCGACGCCTGGAACTTCGGTGCCTACACGCCCAACGCCCAGAAGCAGCAGAGCTTCTTCGAGCCCATCGAGGGCTATGACCAGGTCGCCGCGGAGAAGCCGACGGCCAAAACCATGTCCGGACTGAAGGTCGTCGACGACTACACCTTCACCGTGGCCCTCAAACAGCCCAACATCGACTTCAAGCTCGGCCTCGGATTCACCCCGTTCAAGCCGCTGCCCGATGTCGCCTTCAAGGACATCAACGCCTTCGGTCAGAAGCCGATCGGCAACGGCCCCTACAAGTTCGTCGACTGGCAGCACAACCAGAAGATCGACGTCGAGGCCAAGGCGGACTATCCCGGTCCCGACAAGGCGAAGAACAAGGGCATCACCTTCGTCGCCTACCAGGATCCCGACGCCGCATACAGCGACCTGCAGTCGGGCAACCTCGATGCGCTCGAGGTCATCCCCACCTCGGCGTTGCGCACGTACAAGAAGGATCTCGGCGAGTCGCAGGTCGTCAACAAGCCCGTCGCCTACACCCTGACGATGACCATCCCGGAGACCCTGCCGCACTTCTCCGGTGAGGAGGGCCGCCTACGGCGACAGGCGATCTCGATGGCCATCAACCGTCCGCAGATCTCCCAGAACATCTTCGCCGGTACCCGGTCCCCGGCCCGCGACTTCACCTCGTCGTCGTTGCCGGGCTACGACGCCAACATCCCCGGCTCCGACGTGCTCGACTACAACGCCGCCAAGGCCAAGCAGTTGTGGGCGCAGGCCAACGCCATCGCCCCGTGGTCGGGCAGCTTCGTGATCGCCTCCAATTACGATGGCGGACACAAGGAGTGGATCGACGCGGCCTCCAACGACATCAAGAACACGCTGGGTATCGACGCGCACGGTGAGTCGGTGCCGACCTTCAAGCAGCTGCGCTCGGAGGTCAACGCACGCACCATCAAGACCGCCTTCCGCACCGGCTGGCAGGGTGACTACCCGTCGATGCTGGAGTTCCTGTACCCGCTCTATGTGACCGGGGCCGGCTCCAACGACGGCGACTACTCCAACCCGCAGTTCGACGCGGCGATCAACAACGCGCTCGCGCAGCCGACCAACGACGCGGCCTACAAGGCGGCCAACGGCGCTCAGCAGATCCTGCTGCAGGACCTGCCGGCGATTCCGCTGTTCGACTACGTCTCCACGCTGGGTCTGGCCCAGGGGGTCAAGGGAACCATCACCTGGAACAACCTCCCCGACTACCCGAACCTGACCAAGGGCTGAGGCATCCCACCCGTTCGGCGGGTACCGGTCGTCACCGCACGGTGACGACCGGTACCCCGTCGGGTGGGTCGATGCTGCGCACGAGAGACGAATTGACATGCTCTGGTACACAATCCGACGAGTTCTCCAGCTGATCCCGGTCTTCTTCGGGGCCACGCTGCTGCTCTACTTCATGGTGTTCAGCCTGCCGGGCGATCCGACCGCGGCGATGGGTGGTGGCAAACCGCTGACCCCCGCGGTCCGCGAACAGATCCGGGAGCAATATCACCTCAACGACGGCTTCTTCCAACAATATTGGCACTATCTGAGCGGTATCTTCACCGGCAACCTCGGCCTGTCCTTCTCCGGACGACCCGTTGCCGACGTGATGGCCCAGGCCTTTCCGGTCACCATCCGGCTCGCCGTCTTCGCGCTGATCATCGAGGCCGTGTTCGGCATCGTGTTCGGCGTGATCGCCGGTCTGCGCCGCGGCGGATGGTTCGATGCCACGGTACTGTTCGCGAGCCTGGTGGTCATCGCGGTCCCGATCTTCGTGATCGGCTTCATCGCCCAGTTCCTCTTCGGGGTGAAGTGGGGGATCGCACCGGTGACCGTCGGGGCCAACGACGACCTCGCGCACCTGTGGCTACCGGCCTTCGTGCTGGCGTCGGCGTCGTTCGCCTACGTCTTACGATTGACCCGTAATTCGGTGGCGGAGAACTCTTCTGCCGACTTCGTGCGGACCGCGACGGCCAAGGGTGCCTCCCGTCCGCGGGTGGTGATCGTGCACATCCTGCGTAACTCGCTGATCCCGGTGATCACCTTCCTCGGCGTCGATCTCGGCGCCCTGATGGCCGGTGCGGTGGTCACCGAGGGCATCTTCAACATCAACGGGATCGGTCAGACCATCTTCCGCAGTGTGAGTCTCGGTGAGGCACCCACAGTGGTGTCGATCGTCACCGTGCTCGTACTCATCTACCTCGTGGCGAACCTGGTCGTCGACCTGCTCTACGCCGTGATCGATCCGAGGATCCGCTATGCCTGACAGTTTCTTCCCACCCGAATCCGAGGCCGAGGTCCTGCGCTCGGACGCCGAAACCCTCGGCGAGAGCGACCCTTCGGGTCGTCCGTTGCCGGGCCAACACCGCTTCGTCGCCCCTGACGACGAGGTCGAGGTCCTCGATGCCGACCCGGTCCGCGACACCGGCGCCTCCGCCGGTTTCTGGAAGGGCGCCTGGCTGCAGCTGCGGACCAGTCCGACCTTCATCGTCGCCTCCATCATGATCATCCTGGTGATCCTGATCTGCCTGTTCCCGTCGCTGTTCGCCCATCAGGACCCGCGCTACTGCCAGGGCGGCAACAGCCTGTTGCCGCCGAGTTCGTCGCATTGGTTCGGCACCGACCTGCAGGGCTGTGACATCTACGCGCGCACCATCTTCGGGGCCCGCGACTCGGTGATCGTCGGCGTGTGCACCACGTTGCTGGTCTTCGTCGTCGGTGGTCTGATCGGGGTCCTCGCCGGCTATCTCGGCGGGTGGTTCGACGTACTGCTGTCGCGGGTCACCGACGTCTTCTTCGCGCTGCCGCTGATCCTGGCGGCGATCGTGATCATGCAGATGTTCACCCACCGGACGGTGTGGACGGTGGTGGCGATCCTCGCCGTCTTCGGCTGGCCGCAGATCGCGCGCATCGCCCGCGGCGCGACCATATCGATCAAGAACAACGAATTCATCACCGCGGCAACATCACTGGGAGCCTCCCGGCGGCGCATCGTGTTCTCGCACGTGGTGCCGAATGCACTCGGCCCGGTGATCGTCACCTGTACGGTGTCCCTCGGTGTGTTCATCGTGACCGAGGCGACGTTGTCCTACCTCGGCATCGGGCTGCCCTCCACGGCGGTCTCCTGGGGTATCGACATCGCCGCCGGTCAGAGTCTGCTGCGGTCGGGCAATCCGATCCTGCTGTATCCCGCAGGCGCACTTGCCCTCACGGTTCTGAGCTTCATGCTCATGGGTGATGCCCTGCGCGATTCGCTCGACCCGAAATCGAGGACACGATGACCGAACAACCCACCACCGCCGAGACCGGCGCCACCGCAGGCGCCGTCGCCCCGCTGTTGGAGATCCGGGACCTCGAGGTGTCCTTCGGGAGCGCGAAGAACCCGACGCGCGCGGTGTCGGGGGTGAATCTGCGCGTCTATCCCGGCCAAACCGTCGCCGTGGTCGGCGAATCCGGCTCGGGCAAGACCACCACCGCCAACGCGGTGCTCGACCTGTTGCCCGGAACGGGCCGGATCACCGGCGGCACCATCATGTTCGACGGCATGGATCTCACGACCGCGTCGAAGAAGCAGATCGACCACTTGCGCGGCACCGGAATCGGTTTGGTCCCACAGGACCCGATGTCGAACCTGAACCCGTTGTGGAAGGGGGGATTCCAGGTTCGCGAGGCGATCGAGGTCAACAAGGTCGCCAAGGGTGCCGCCGCCAAGAAGCGTGCCGCTGAGGTCCTCGAAGAGGCGGGCATGTCCGACGCCGCATCCCGGATGAATCAGTATCCCCACGAGTTCTCCGGGGGTATGCGCCAGCGCGCGCTCATCGCGATCGGTCTGGCATGCCGCCCGAAACTCCTGGTCGCCGACGAGCCCACCTCGGCCCTCGATGTGACGGTGCAACGACAGATCCTCGATCACCTCGACGGGCTCACCGACGAACTCGGCACCGCGGTCCTGCTCATCACGCACGACCTCGGATTGGCCGCCGAGCGCGCCGATCACATCGTCGTCATGTACCGCGGCAAGGTCGTCGAATCGGGTCCGGCCACCGAGATCCTGCAGCATCCGCAGCACGCCTACACCCGGCGGCTCGTGCAGGCCGCACCCTCGTTGGCCGCCCGGCGCAGGATGCGGGCGACGACGACACCGCGCCCCGGCGGGCCGGATGCGGAGGCCGAAGTCGTCGAGAGCAGCGCGCCGACAACCGATTCCGATGCCCTCATCGTCGCCGACAAACTGGTGAAGGACTTCCCGGTGCGCGGCAAGGTGCCGTGGCAATCGACCCCGTTCCGCGCGGTCGACGACGTCGGATTCTCGGTGCCGCGCGGCACCACCACCGCGATCGTCGGAGAGTCCGGATCGGGTAAGTCGACAGTGGCGCAGATGGTGCTCGGCCTGCTGGCGCCGACGTCGGGTCGTGTCGAGTTCGACGGCACCGACGTCTCGACGGTCCGCGGCCGGTCGGCACTGGCGTTACGGCGTCGTATCCAACCGGTGTTCCAGAATCCGTACGGCTCCATCGACCCGATGTTCTCGATCTATCGGGTGATCGAGGAGCCGTTGCGGGTGCACAAGATCGGCGACAAGGCCTCGCGGGAGAAGAGGGTGCGTGAATTGCTCGACCGGGTCGCACTCCCGGCGTCGGCGATGCATCGCTACCCCAACGAACTCTCCGGTGGGCAGCGCCAGCGCGTGGCGATCGCGCGGGCGTTGGCTCTCGAGCCGGAGGTCGTGGTGTGTGACGAGGCGGTCTCGGCGCTCGACGTGCTGGTCCAGGATCAGATCCTGACCCTGCTCGATCATCTGCAGAGCGAGATGGGGCTGACCTACCTGTTCATCACCCACGACCTCGCGGTGGTCCGCCAGATCGCCGACGACGTGC
>NZ_MVPX01000542.1:0-474 GCF_002043085.1 Gordonia sp. i37
CACGTCCCTCTGTGCGTCCGGGAGAGTTCGGTCGGGGCGGTGGCGGGCTCCGCGTCGTGAGACGATCGAGTAATGACTGCCGAGCCGACGACTCCCGAGCCGACGACGCCGGCCGACGAGTCGATGATCACGGTGATCATCGCTTTCGCCATGAACATCCTTGTGGCCGTGGCAAAAACCGTCGCCGCGGCGATCACCGGTTCGGCGTCGATGGTTGCCGAGTCGGCGCACTCGTGGGCCGATGCGGGCAACGAGGTGTTCTTGTTGATCGCCGAGCGGCGTGGTGGGCTGGGGCGCGATCGGGCGCATCCGTTCGGCCACGGGCGCGAAACCTACATCTGGTCGATGTTCGCCGCTTTCGGCTTGTTCGCCGTGGGCGCTGCGGTGTCGGTGATGCACGGCATCACCTCGCTCTCGCATCCGGAGCCCGACGCAGACTACGTCGTCGGATACATCGTGCTGGCGATCTCGGCG
>NZ_MVPX01000543.1:0-544 GCF_002043085.1 Gordonia sp. i37
CCCTCGCTCTCGCATCCGGAGCCCGACGCAGACTACGTCGTCGGATACATCGTGCTGGCGATCTCGGCGGTACTCGAGGCGACCTCATTCGTCCAATCGATCCGACAGGCACGTGCCGGTGGGCGACGAATCTCGATGCACCCGTTACGTTTTGTCAGTCGCACCTCCAACACGACGCTCCGTGCGGTGTTTGCCGAAGATGCTGCGGCACTGGTGGGCCTGGCGATCGCGGCCACCGGGATGGCGCTGCACGAGATCACCGGGTCGGCGGTGTACGACGCCGTCGGTTCGATTCTGGTGGGCTTGTTGCTGGGAGTCATTGCGATCTTCCTGATCAAGCGCAACGGCGAGTTTCTGTTGGGCCAGCGAGCGTTGCCCGCCACCCGGCAGGCGATCCTGCACCAGCTGCTCGCCCACCCCGACATCGACCGCGTGACCTACCTGCACGTCGAATACGTTGGTCCCGCACAGTATTACCTCGTCGCCGCCATCGACATCCGCGGCGATCTGCGAGAGCACGACGTCGCGGTTCTGTTGCGCCGCA
>NZ_MVPX01000544.1:0-17161 GCF_002043085.1 Gordonia sp. i37
CCGCCACGCGATTGCCACCGCGGCGAGCAGGTAGATGACGTCGCTGATCCACGCCAACGCGTCTGCCGATCCCGAGGTCGCGGTGGAGACGAATGCGTTCCAGCTGTAGGTGAACAGCAACGCGCTCGCCACGGCGAAGCGGTGGTGCGACGACCACCCCGCCCATCGTGACGCGACACCGATGAGAGTCAGCACCGCGACGATCGCGATGAGCATCAGCGAGGTGGCCAGTGCTGTGCCGTCGGCGCGGCGTCCCAGTTCGAACACAGCACCACCGATCAACGTCAGCGCGAACAGCAACCACGGTGCGGGGGCCGTCGGGGCGATCGCTCGTCTCGCTCGCCGTGAGCACTGCGCCGTGACACCGCCGACGGGCCGAGGAGTGCGACGGCCACGAGGATTGCCGCAATGATCAGACACGTTCCCACCTGTGCCGGAGAGGCCAGAAAGTGACCGTAGGCAGGGTAATTGGAGGCGAACACGATGACCGCGCCGACGACGGTGGCCACCGCCGTGCACACCACACCGCGTCGTCGCAGCCATGGCTCATCGGCGCGCGTCCCCTGCGTCGACTCGGCCAACGCGATCGGCGTCGCGATACTCCAACCGATGTGCAGTGTCAGCACGAATGCCGTCCAGGGGACTCCGATTCCCAACGCGGGTATGTAGCCGCTGGCCAACAGATGCAGATGCGCGTAGTCGGGATTGAACAGACTCATGGTGAGCACGCCTTCTTCGACGACGGCGAAGGCTGCGGCCAGCAACAGGATCGACGGCCAGCCGAGGTGTCGGCGACGCACGATCTCGCGAATACCCAACGCGCAACCGCCGTACCACAGCGACAGCGGCACGATGAGCGGCAGCAGCACGATCGGGAAGTCGCCCAGGAAGAACTCGGCGATCAGTGGGGACAGGAAGAACAGGCCGATCGCAGGACTGTGAAGGATGCGACGAAAACCGGCGTGTGCGTGCAGTTCCGGGGTGTGTAGCGGTGTCGAGGTCATGCTCTCAGCATGTTCGACGGCGCCGCGCGCCACCCATGACAGCTGTCACGGATTCACCCCCACAGGTGTCATGGGGGCGATGAGAACCCGGCGTGCATCTCCCAGTACAGGATCTCGGCGTCGTCGGCCGCGGTGACCGAAACGTCGCCGGCATCGGTCAGGCGTGCGGCATCACCGTCGGTGAGACGAGAGCCGTCGAATGCGACCGATCCACGCACGACGTACAGGTGGCCGAATCGGGCGCCCGGCAGCACCACCGAGGTGCCGGCGGCCATCCGCGCAGCATGTAGTGCGGCATACGGATTCGGCAAAGACAGTGCGCCGCTGTGACGATCGCGGTCGAGTCCCGACACGATCGGCACGAGTTCGCCGGTGGACAATGCCGAGGTGACGTCGGTTTCGGCGTATTCCGGTTCGTGACCGGCATATTCGGTCGCCACCCACATCTGCACGACGCGCAATCGCGTGCGCTCGGTGCGGGTGGCGGCATTGCGTTCGGAGTGGGTGATGCCGGTGCCCGCGGTCATCCGCTGCACGACGCCGGGCGTGAGGATTCCGGAGTTGCCGCGCGAATCCCGATGATGCAGAGCGCCGTCGACGACCCAGGTGATGATCTCGACGTCGGTGTGCTCGTGGGTGTCGAAGCCCTCGGCGGCGTCCACGGTGTCGTCGTTGTTGACCAGTAGGACGCCGTGCGCGTTGTCGACGAGGTCGAAATTGCCGGTGGCGGGAAAGGATTGGAGCGAGGTGAGCCATTCGTTGTCCCACCGGTGGCGGTCGTCGGAACGGATCACCTGAATCGTGTGCTCGGTGGTCGTCATCGAGGGGTCTCGCCTTCCAGGTCGTCGAGATGGGTGGCCAGCGTGCGCATCAGATCGCCCAGTGCCGCACCGTCCTGCGCGGTCAGTGCCGCGGAGTAGAGGCGCCGCACGGCCGTGCCGTGATCACGAGCCGCGGCGGTGAACGCCGCGCGCCCGTCGTCGGTGAGCACCGCATAACCTCCACGCCGATCCTCGGGGACCGCCGCACGTGACAGCCAACCCCGCCGCACCATCACATCGATCTGATACGAGAGACGCGAGGTCGAGAAGACCATCCGGTGCGACAGCTCACGCATCCGCGCTCGACCATCGGGGCATTCGTGCAGGATCAACAGAATGTGGTAGTCCGACAACGACATTCCGCAGTGTCGGCGCAGGTCGTCGTCGAGCAGGGTCTGCAGGCGAGCGCTGGTCTCGATGAACGGACGCCACGCGTCCGTCACGGGATCAGCACTCGTCTGCCTACCTGGGGTGTCGGGGGCTCGGCTCATCGGGTACCGGTGTGCGGCATCAGCGCATTCGGCGGAACGACGCCGAGACGTCCGGCCTGGAAATCCTCCATGGCCTCGATCAACTGTTCGCGGGTGTTCATCACGAACGGACCATACTGGGCGACGGGCTCGCGGATCGGTTGACCGCCGAGAAACAGCACCTCCAGTGCCGGCCGATTGCTGTCCTGGCCGGCGTCGGCACTGACGGTGATGCGGTCGCCGGCGCCGAAGACCGCGAGTTGTCCCTGCTCGATGGGCCGGGCGTCGGGGCCGACGGTTCCCCGACCGGACAACACGTAGGCCAGTGCGTTGAAGTCGGTGCGCCACGGCACCGACACCGACGCGCCCGGTTCGATCGTGGTGTGCGCGACGGTGATCGGGGTGTGTGTGGACCCCGGACCGTCATGTCCGTCGATCTCGCCGGCGATGATGCGCACCAGCGCAACGCCGTCGGGGGAGGCGACCAGCGCGACGTTGCCGCCCTCGAGATTCTGGTAGCGCGGCGAGAGGAACTGTCCTGGGTCTGGAACGAGCGGGCCCGGGAGTGGACACGTTCCGGCGAGCGGAACGAACTCCGCCGGCATCGGTCGCCACGGCTGCATTCTTCAGTCGTGAACCGACAGCGACGTATTCGATGACTGCTACCGAAAAGCTCCAGAACGACACGCCGCGTGTCATCGTCTCGGCCGCCGAGCGGTTGGCTGCGGCACGGCGCACCGCGACGCCCTGCGCTCCGGTGCGTGATTTGCTCGGCACCGAGGACGTCGCCGCGGCATACGAGGTGCAACAGCGCTTCGTCGACGATTGTGAGCGTGACGGCGCTCGGATCGTCGGCCGAAAGATTGGGCTGACCTCGCCGGCCGTCCAGCGTCAACTGGGCGTGGACCAACCCGATTTCGGGGTTCTCTTCGCCGACATGGACGTTTCCGGGCTTTCCGAGGTACCCGTGGGAGTGCTCTTGCAGCCAAAGGTTGAAGCGGAGGTGGCCTTCGCGCTTTCCGCCGATCTCGACGGTCCGACGGACCTGGAGACGGTTCGTGCTGCTGTCGGCCACGCGGTGGCCGCCATCGAGATCGTCGACTCCCGAGTCGCCGCATGGGACATCACCATCACCGACACGGTTGCCGACAATGCGTCGAGTGGGTTGTTCGTTCTCGGTGACAATCCGGTCTCGCTGGCCGACTTCGAACCGATCTCCACCTCGATGACGATGTCGGTGGACGGTGAGGTGGTCTCCGAGGGCACTGGTGCCGACTGCCTCGGCGATCCCCTGATCGCTCTTCAATGGCTCGCGCGTACCGCCGCGGACCATGGGTCCCCGCTCCGAGCTGGACAGGTGGTCCTGTCCGGTGCGCTGGGACCCATGGCGCCGGTGCATCCGGGAAGCGTTGTGCGGGCCGAGATTTCCGGACTGGGAATCGTCGAGGTTTCCTTCGCGCGAGGAGATCTGTGATGGGCAAGGTGTCCGTGGCGATCATCGGTTCCGGCAACATCGGGACCGATCTCATGATCAAGGTTCTGCGGCAATCGCAGGGCTTGACGATGGGCGCGCTCGTCGGCATCGATCCGGACTCCGACGGGCTCGCCCGTGCGCAGCGTCTAGGGGTCCCGACCACTGCTCATGGGGTGGAAGGTCTGATCGCGCTCGACACGTTCGACGATATAGACATCGTGTTCGACGCCACGTCTGCCGGCGCGCACCTGAGAAACGCCGAGCGGCTCGCGCCCTTCGGCAAGAAGCTCGTTGATCTGACCCCTGCGGCGATCGGACCGTACGTGGTTCCCTCGGTCAATCTCGATGATCAGCTGGCCCGGGGCGTCGACAATGTGAACATGGTGACCTGTGGTGGGCAGGCAACCATCCCCATCGTGCATGCGATCTCGCGTGTCTCCGCGGTCCCGTATGCCGAGATCGTTGCGTCGATCGCATCTGCGTCCGCGGGACCGGGGACGCGGGCCAATATCGACGAGTTCACCGAGACAACTGCTGCGGCCATCGAATCGGTCGGTGGCGCGGCCCGCGGCAAGGCCATCATCGTCCTCAACCCTGCATCACCACCGCCGCTCATGCGTGACACCGTGGTGGCGTTGATCGGCGATGCCGATCACGAGCAGATTCGCGAGTCGATCGCGGCGATGGCCGCCGATGTTGCCGATTATGTGCCGGGATACCGCCTCAAGCAAGAGGTTCAGTTCACGCCGGTGTCCACTGACGAGCCGATTCACACGCTGATGGCAGAACCAGAAAGCTCTGTGAAATACAAGGTTTCGGTGTTCCTCGAGGTGGAGGGGGCTGCACATTACCTTCCGGCCTACGCGGGCAACCTTGACATCATGACCTCTGCGGCCCTGCGAACCGGCGAGGCGATCGCCGCACGCGCGCAATCGCATTCGTCGTCTCACGCGTTGACCACGAACTGACAGAACTGACAGAAAGGGTTCCAGGTGAACAACGATTCGATCGGCCAGGACCTGTACATTCAGGACGTCACACTCCGCGACGGCATGCATGCAGTACGGCACCGAATGAGTCCCGCCGACGTCGGGCGGATCGTGGCCGCACTCGACAGGGCCGGCGTCGATGCGATCGAGGTGGCCCACGGCGACGGACTCGCCGGCGGAAGCCTGACCTACGGTCCTGGCTCGCACACCGATAGCGAGTGGATCGAGGTTGCGGCCGAAAACATCTCGACCGCGGTGCTGACCACCCTCTTGCTCCCTGGTATCGGCACCATCCACGATCTCAAGCGGGCTCATGCGTTAGGAGTCCGATCGGTACGAGTGGCGTCGCACTGCAGTGAAGCCGACGTCTCCGCGCAACACATCGCCACCGCGAGAGAGCTGGGAATGGATGTGTCGGGATTCCTGATGCTCAGTCACATGCTCTCGGCTCCCGAACTGGCACAGCAGGCGAAGCTGATGGAATCCTATGGTGCACACTGCGTGTACGTGACCGATTCCGGTGGCCGGCTCACGATGGACGGCGTGCGGGAACGTGTCCGTGCCTACCGCGACGTGCTGGACCCGGTCACCCAGATCGGCATCCACGCGCATGAGAATCTCTCACTCTCCGTTGCGAATTCCGTTGTTGCGGTTGAGGAGGGGGTCACCCGGGTGGACGCGTCACTCGCCGGGCAGGGCGCGGGAGCGGGCAACTGCCCGATCGAACCGTTGGTGGCCGTGGCGAACCTCAACGGGTGGAAGCACCGGTGCGATCTGTTCGCACTCCAGGATGCGGCAGACGACATCGTGCGTCCGCTTCAGGACCGGCCGGTCCGGGTGGATCGGGAAACACTGACCCTCGGCTACGCCGGTGCGTACTCGAGCTTCCTCCGTCACGCCGAGACTGCCGCCGGCCGCTACGGCATCGACGTCCGCACGATCCTGATCGAGGTGGGCAGGCGTGGACTCGTCGGTGGCCAAGAGGACATGATCGTCGACATCGCCCTGGATCTCGTACGCAATGCCGAACCGGCGGCCCATTCAGCGGCGAATGGTTATGCGGCGGAAAGCGTTGCGTGACAGCTTCACCGGCGTCCGATCACACCGATTCAGGCATCGCGATGTTCTGTAACCGGACCTGACTCCGGGCCACGAGCGTGCCGTCGTCGATGCGCATGTCCACCGACCACAACTGTTGGCGCCGACCGCGATGGATCGGCTGCGATCGCGCGGTGATGATGCCCTCGGTGACCGACCGGAGGAAGTCGGTGTTGTTGTTGACGCCGACGGACGTTCCGCCGATCCCGCTGTGCTGAAGCCAGAAGTAGCCGCTGAGACTCTGGGGTGAACAGGTCGCCGCAGTGTTGCGAGCCGCCGACCCAACCCGGTGCCCCGATCCCGACGATCTGAAAAACTGTTGTCGAGAGCGTATTTCGGCTCACAAGGTCCCGACGATGTGGTTCTTCGCCGACGAGTTCCCCATGACGCCGTCCGGCAAGATCCAGAAGTTCAAGGTGCGCGACGCCATCGCGCACGGGGACATGACCCCGGACCAGGTCACCGGCGGCAAACCGGCGACGATGAACGGCTGAGTTCGTAGCTCACCGAGGCTCGTGATCGAACCGCCGATCGGCGAGTAGCGCACTTTCGGCGAGGATGGATTCCTCCTCGACGGCCGGGACCTGCCGGGCGGCGTCTTCGGCGTCCTGGCGTTCGTGAGAAACGGGCAGTTCCTCCTCGTGATCTGCGGCGACAAGCGCTTTGTGCACGGTGCCCAGGACGATGGCGGCGACGGCAGCGGTGACGGCGCCCAGGACGAAGGGCACGTGCGCGTTGTAATGCTCGACGAGTTTGCCCGCGGCAAAGGGGGCCAGGCCGCCGCCGATGAAACGGACGAAGCCGTAGGTGGCCGAGGCGACCGGGCGGGGGACCGGGGCGATGCTCATGACCGCGGTGGTGACCAGGGTGTTGTTGAGTCCGACGACGACTCCCGAGGCGATGACGGCGCCGATGACCACCCATCGGCGGTCCGACCAGATGCCGATGACCAGGGAGATCACCGCCATTGACAGCAGCGCTCCGTAGAGGGTCTTGGGCGTTCCGTAGCGGGACTTGAGCATTGGTGCACCGAAGACGGCGAACAATGCGACCAAGATGCCCCAGCCGAAGAACACGAACCCGAGTTTGATGGCTGACAGATGCATCAGGAACGGTGCGTAGCCGAGGATGGTGAAGAAGGCCCAGTTGTAGAGCAGTCCGGTGACGCTGGTGGTGGCCAGGCGCCGATGGCGCAGCGCCGCAATCGGTTCGATGATCGACGACGTCTTCTCCGGCCTCGGGGTGGGTTCGACCAAGACGACGGTGGCGACGAGTGCGATGAGCATCAGCACGGCGACGCCGAAGAACGGCCCACGCCAACTGATGGTGCCGAGGAGCCCGCCGACCAGTGGACCGGCGGCGATGCCGACTCCCAGCGCTGTCTCGTAGAGGGCGATGCCCCCGGCGAAGCCGCCGGCCGAGGACCCGACGATGTCCGCGAGGGACGTGGCGATGAACAGGGCGTTGCCCAGTCCCCATCCGGCGCGGGAACCGACGATCTGGGAGATGGAGTTGCTCGCCCCGGCCGCTGCAGCGAACGCGATGATCAGTACCAGGCCGACGATCAGGGTGCGTTTGGCGCCGATGACGCTCGATACCCACCCGGTGATGAGCATGGCGACGGCGGTGACCACGAGGTAGCTGGTGAACAGCAAGGTGACCTGTGAGGGTGTGGCATTCAGCTGTGAGGAGATCGCCGGCAGGATCGGGTCGACGAGCCCGATACCCATGAACGACACCACGCAGGCGAACGCCACCGCCCACACCGCCCGGGGTTGTCGGAAAGCGCTGGTGGTGGAGCTGGCTAACATAAATTCCATAACTACGCTATATAAATGAGTTATGCAATAGCTCTGTCGATATCTACACTGGGCGGATGGCCGATTCCGCGACGCCGGTGACTCTCGAGAATGAGGGCGGTGCACCTGTTGACGCCCAGGAAGGACTCGGGGATGTCTCCGACGTCGGCGAGGCCCTGTACGCGCTGTTGTCGGTGCTCGTGAGACAGCAACCGCGCGAGATCAGCGTGACCGCGGTATCGACCTTGTCGACCCTGCGCAGCGAGGGGCCGCAACGGATCACCGCCCTGGCGACCATCCAGGGTGTCAGCCAGCCGGCGATGACGAATCTGATTGCCTCTCTGGAGAAGTCCGGATTCGTCGTGCGCCGACGCGACCCGTCGGATGGCCGGGTGTCGGTGATCGAACTGACGGATGCGGGGCTCGAGTACGTTCTCGGGCGCCGTCGGGAGGGTAGTGAACGGGTCGGTAGGCATCTCGCGCATCTGCCCGAGGATCAGCGCGCGGCACTGGTGGCCGCGGTGCCTGCGTTGTGGGAGTTGGAGAAAGCCGTGCGCGGGGCCGACACGCATCACCGGTGAAGGGGCCGGACGGATCGTCGGCCGTCATTGCTGGGAGGCGACGACGCCGAGCGGGGTCGCCTTCTCCTATGCGATCTCGGCGCCGATCCCCTGCAAGAAGACCCGCAGCATCTCGACGAACAGCACGTCGTCGTTCCAGTCGTCGCCGTCCAACGATTCCGCCACCTCCGTGCTGAACAGGGAGGGGTCGGTGACCGGGGTCATCGCCGGTCGGCCGGTGGCCGCACACATCGCCGACCCGATCGTCATGCGGTGCACGGATTCGACGATGAACATCTGACGATCCGACGGGACACCGTGCTCGTCGAGTACGGCACAGTGTGTGGCGTACAGCTTTTCGAGCGGCCCGGCGGGAAAGTGCTCGACGACGAGGGGGACCGCCCGGGCGTGGGCGAGCAGCGCGCTACGGAACATCACCGCGCCCTCGATGAGCCACTGCTGCCAGTCGCCGTCATCAATGGGGTCGTGCGGTGGCGTCTGCAGCACGATCGCCCGCGCAACCTCGGCGAGGATCTCGTTCTTGTCGCGAAAGTGGTTGTAGAGCGAGGGCGCCCGGACGTTGAGGCGCACGGCGATGCGTTCGAGGCTCAGCCCGGTGGGACCGTCGGAGTCGACGATGTCGATCGCGGTCTGTACCGCCACCGAGCGCTCGATGAGCGGTCGCCGTCCCATGTCCACCTCCTCCTGCGGGTAGCGGTGCCCGGCAACAACTCGCCCACGATACCTGGCTCGCCACTGCGGTTCAGGTGGCCATCGCGGTTCAGGTGGCCACTGCGGTCCCGATCCGCGTCCCATGTTGCGGGAGATCGGCATAACGGTCGCGCAGGCTCCCCTTCCGGATCTTCATTCCCGCCGTGCGGGGCAGCGGGTCGTCGACGAACTCCACATAGCGCGGCGCCTTGTACGCGGCCAGCCGGTCGCGGCAGTGTCGCACGACGTCCTCGGGGGTGATGCTCCCCGCTGCCCGGACCACTGCCGCGGGCGTCTCGCCGAACTCCGCGTCGGCGACCCCGATCACGGCGACCTCGGTCACCTGTGGCATCTCCGCGATGATGCGCTCGAGCTCGGCGGCATAGATGTTGATGCCACCGGAGATGATGATGTCCTTGGTGCGCCCGATGATCCGAATCCCGTACTCGTCCCGCACACCGATGTCACCGGTTCACAACGACCCGCCCCCGAAGGTGGCCTCGGTGAGTGGCTCATCGAGCCAGTAGCCCGCGGCGATGCCCGGTCCGGTGATCCGTACTTCCCCGGGTTCGCCGGGCGCACAAGGTTGTTCGTCGGCACCGACGAGGGTGACCTCGTTCAGGATTCCACCGATGCCGACATACTCGGGGTGCGCCATCGCCATCGCAACACCGGGCACCGTGGCGTTCGATTGGGACTCGGTCAGCCCGTACACCTGCCGAAGTCCGATGCCCTTGGCCGACCACGCTTCGATGAGGGCCGAGGTCACCGGGTTTCCCCCGGTGAAGGCGACAGTCAGCGACGACAGGTCGGCAGCGGCGAACTCCGGGTGCGCGGCCATCTGCTCGTAGAAGATCGTGGTGGCGCCGAGATGGGTGATCTTCTCGTCGCGGATCAGTGCCAGGGCCACAGCGGGATCCCATTCCGGGAGATACACACAGCTGCCACCGAGGATCAGCGGACCGAGGAAACCGTTGAGCAGGCCGGCGCCGAATGCCATCGAACTCACACTGAGCGCCCGCGCCCGCAGAAACGCCGGCTCCTGCAGACACCACTCGAACAGTGCGCTCATCAACGAATCATGCGAGTAGACCACGCCTTTGGGTTCGCCCGTGGAACCCGACGTCGACATGATCGCGACCGGTGCCGAGCCGTCGGCCGGGATATGCGGTAGTGGTGCCGGTGTGTGGGCCGATCCGAGGCCGTCGATGTCGGCCGACGGTGTCGTGGCGTCGAGCAGCGGGCGCAATGAGGACGCTGCGACGACGATCTGCGGGGTCACCTTGTTGATGAAATGCGCGAGTTCGCTTGCGCTACTGCGCTCGTTGAGAGGGCAGATGACCGCGCCGAGTTTGAGCGCGGCGACCGCGGCGACAACCCAGCTGATCGACGGGCGGCCCAGCAGGGCCACGCGTCGGCCGCGGGTGACGCCGAGTGAGATCAGCTCGTGCGCGGCACAATTCGCGGCGAGATCGAGCTCGCGCCAGGTCAGCGTGCGATCCGCGCACGTCACCGACGGCTGATCGGGCTGCCGCTCGGTCCACGCGGCCAGGGGTCGGAGAATGCTGTTGTTCATGAGAAGTCCTCGGTGAGCGATGGGAGGCCGGGTGATGAGAGGCTGGGCGATGGGACGCCGGGCGAATAGAGGATGTCGGTGCGATCGTGATGAAACGCTGCGCTGCGGAATGCGGCCAGGGCGTCGGGCTCTTCGGGATTCAGGGTCGTCTCCACGCTGGTGACCCCCGAGGCGAACAAGGCGTCGGCTGCGGCGGCGACAACCGGTGACAAGCGTTGCGCGGATGGGGGACCGATCATCGTCACCGAGCCGATGACGCCGACGTCACCGTGCCGGTCCGTCCGCGCCGCGGCGAGGAGGTGGCCGTGGTCGAACACCTCGAGCGTGCCGTCCGCACCGAAAGCGTTGTGCAAGAACCGATCCGAGCCCATCGCGTCAGACGCGCGGGAGTGCGACAACGCCGAGCGCGAGGGGAGGACCAGGTGGTGTCGCTCGCCGATGACCGCTGCGCCACATCGTCGGGCCAGGCGCGCGGCGGCCGGATGGGCCCCTGCGCTCCTGGCCACGATCGGCCGCCCGACCGGAGGGAATCCTGGTGGACGCTGCGCCGCGATGCACTCGAACGCCGATGTGGCAACACCGGTCGCACGGTAACCCGGGTCGATGACCACATCGAGCTCGTACGGGCCGTCCTCGGTTCGGGTGACCAGGATGACGCCGGCGAGCCGGGGTTCGGTGGTGGTCGGTGCGCCCCAACGGTGCAGCCGGGTGCGGATCTCGATCGTGGACGTCGCCCTCGGGTGCGTGGGGATTCGGTCGGCGAACCCCATCTCGAGATCGACCGTGCGGGCGGTATCGATCAGCTCCGACGCGGCCGCCGACGGCGGTCCGGGGTACGTCGTCAGAGTCGTCGGTTCCGTCGTCGTCATGATCATCGGGACGGCTCCAGAGCGATGAGCCGATCGATCTCGCGCCGAAAGAGATGGCTGGCGATCTCATTGCGACCCAACAGCATCGTGCCCATGTCCTGGCTGGTGAGCGCTTCCTGGGAGCCGTCGAGGATCGGGAAGTCCTCGTCGTGCAGGATCGCGATCAGCAAGCCCCAGTTCTTGGCCCATCGCTTGGTCCAGTGTTCCGGTGAGAGCCCGCTCGCCTCGACCGACGGCGCCATGATGCGCATCTGCATGATCGACCGATGGGGATCGGCGCCGACCGGTCGAAAGGTGAGCAACTCGAAATGTGTTGCGTGCTTGAGCAACATCGTGTTCGGCGCGAGGAAGCAGCTCTCGATGGTGTGTCCCTCCATCGACCGATCCCATTCGACGTCGTGCCCGATGAACTGGTCGATGCTCTTGCGTGCGGTGAGGAACCAGAACGACGAGCCCAGCTCTTCCAGCACGACAGCGTTGGTGTGCAGCATCTTTCCGGCGGTGTTCGGGTGTGCGTACTTCACGTGGTAGTTGTCGAGAAAGCCGTCCTGCATGATCTTCCAGTTGACGGGTCGCTCATAGGTGTGTGGATCGATGCTCACCAGTTGGTCGATGCGGTACTCGGCGAGGATCGCATTGAGTTCGGGTCCGAGCCACGCGGCCACGTCGATCTCGCGGTCGGCGTTGTCGATGACCCAGATGAATCCGTGGCGCTCCTCCACCGGGATCGGCACCAATCCGAAGTCGCCGCGATCGAAGTCGCCGAAGGTGTCGTCGAGGGTGACCGTCCGCAATCGGCCATCGGGGTCGTAGGACCACCGGTGGTACGGACACGAGAACAGCCGGCACTTGCCTGCCGGTTCGGTGACCAGTTGTGCACCGCGATGGCGGCAGGCATTGACGAAGGCCTTGACCCCGCCGTCGCGCTGTCTGATCACCACCACCTTGTTGCGGGGCAGATCCACGCTGACGAAATCGTTGCGCTCGGCCACCTCCGACGAGTGGGCGACGATGAACGGTACCTCGCCGAACACTCGATCGCGTTCGAGTTCGGCTCGTCGGTGATCGCGGAAGTCGTCGGGTTCGGTGTGCGTGATGCGCGCCCACTGATCCGTCCGGGAACCGTCCAGATGGGCGAGGAGACCGCGCAACGCGCGCGTCCGGCGTTCCTGAATGCGCTCCGACCAGACGTCCGGCGGCATGGTGGTGGTGTCAGTGGTCATCGATAGTCCTTCGTCTGCTCCGCGGGTGGGTGAGCGGGGTCACAAGTTTACTATCGATGTTAGTTTATTCTCTGTCAAGCCCGCGTGTCACAGTGGCCGCCAATGAGTCTGTGGCAGAGCGGGTCCTGCGATCAGCGAGCCGACTGCTCGTAGATTTCCTCTATCAGACCCTCGTACTTGCTTGCGACACCGCGTCGCTTGAGTTTCATCGTCGGGGTGAGTTCCTCGGAATCGGGCAACCACTCGGCGTCGAGGAGGCGGTAGGCCTTGATCTGTTCGACACGAGAGAGTCGCGCGTTCGCCTGCTCCACGGCCTCGGCGATGAGCTGCGTGAGCTCCGGATCGTCGACCAGGTCCGACAATGCGGCATCGGCACGGCCACGTTGGGTGGCGAAGGTCCGCGCCGAATCGGGGTCGAGCACCAGAAGCGCCACGTTGTAGGGGCGGCGGTCACCGATGACACAGGCCTGCCCGATCAGCGGAGACGCACTCTTCAGGGTCCCCTCGATGTTGGCCGGCGACATGTTCTTTCCCGCCGCGTTGATGATGAGTTCCTTCTTGCGGTCGACGATGCTCACCCATCCGTCGTCATCGATGACGGCGATGTCGCCGGTGTGCAGCCAGCCGTGCGAGTCGATGGCCTCGGCGGTCTTCTCGGGAGTCTTGCGGTAGCCCTTCATGACATGGGGTCCGCGGAGCAACAGTTCGCCGTCGTCGGCGAGTTTCGCCTCGGTCCCCGGCTGCGCGATACCGACTTTCCCGATCCGGATGTCGGTGGGCAGGTTGGTGAAGCCCAGAGCGCCGGTCTCCGACATGCCGAAGCCCTCTTGGAGCGGAAGACCGAGTGCGAGAAAGAATTCGTGCACCGCGGGCGCAATCGGCGCAGCACCGGTCATGAGAAGCGCGACGCGATCGAAACCCAGCTGGGTCCGCAACGGTGCGAGGATCATGGCATCGGCCTCGGCAACCCGGTCGGCGAGATCACCCGGCACCTCCTCCTGGCGCTGCTCGATCCGTACTTTCTCGATGGCCGCGTCCACCGCGGCGAGGGTGGTTTCCCGTGAACCATCGGGCAGTGCATCGAATTTCGCGAGCAGCGAGGCGCGCAGCTTCTCCCAGATCCGCGGGACGCCGAGAAACCACGACGGATGGGTCTCGGCGACCGCGGCGAACACCGACGACGCGTTCGCGACCGTGGTGATCGGCCATCCGGTGGCCGTTGCCAGGTAGTGCGAGAACACCCGGTCTGCTGCGTGTGCAGTCGGCAGGTAGGAGATCGCTGCACCCTCGACGGCGAAAGGGAAACGCAGATTACAGGTGTGCATGACGAACATGAGATTGGCGTGCGTGAGCTCGACGCCCTTGGGGTCGCCGGTCGTCCCCGAGGTGTAGATGAGCGTGGCGACATCGTCGGACCGGACTGCGCCCCACGTTGATTCGAAATCGAATCCGTCCGGCCGGCGGCTGCGGAGCTCGTCAAGGGTGCTCACCCGGGCCGCGCCCACCGCGTCGTTGCCGTCGACGGAATCGACGACGACCACATGCGCCAGCCGCGGAGCCGCCGCCGCTCCGATCGCGGGGAGGAAGCGGGATTCGGTCACCAGCACCGTGTTCTCGGCGTTGTCGAACAGATAACTGATCTGCTCGGGCGCCGAGGTCAGGTAGATCGAGAACGGCGTCGCACCCAGATGCAGGGTCGCCATGTCGATGATGTGGAACTCCGGACAGTTGGGCAGCATGATCGCCACGGTGTCGCCCCGCCCGACGCCGAGATCGGCCAACCCGCCGGCCACCTCCGCCACGATCCTCGCGTAGTCGTTCCACGACAACGACTTCTCGGTGCCGAAGTCGTGCAGGGCGAGCCGGTCGCCGCGGTCGGCGACGGTGGCCTGGAATGCTGCCGGGATCGTGGCGGCGGCAACTCCGGGTGCGGCCTGTGGAGTACGGGTGTCGGTGCTCTGGGACATGGGGACGTGACCTCGCTGCTCGTGGTGGCGATGGATCTTCGGTGGGATCGAGATGTGGGGGTGGGGTGGGGCATGCCCTACCGGGACATTCCCCTATTGGGACGAGGTGACCGTTGTCGATTCGGTGGCATGCTCTGCCGCCGATCCGTTGCGGGGGGTGACGACGAAATCCGATGGCTCCGGTTCGTGGACGCGATCCCAGTAATCGACGTAGCGCCACGGGCTGTTCGTCACGATCCGCCCGCGGGCGTTGCGGTAATAGGTGGTGGTACCGCCGAAGTCCCACACCGTGTGCGCGAGTGCGTCGTCGAGTTCCTCGTTGTAGGAGTCGTGGGACTCCTGGCGCACCTCGATGGTGGCGAGGTCGTCGTCGATCATCGAGCTGATCAACGCGGTGACGTGTTGTACCTGCATCTCGGTGCCCGCGATCACGGTGCCGCCGTGCCCGGTGTTGGTGTTCGGGCCGTACAGGCAGAAGAAGTTGGGGAACCCGGGAACCGAGATGCCCAGGAAGGCGCGGCCGTCGCCCTCGCCCCATACCTCCCGGAGTGTGTGCCCGCCTCGGCCTCGTACGGTGAGGGAGGCGAGGACGTCGACCGCCTTGAAACCTGTTGCCAGCACCAGGATGTCGGCCTCGTGATCGGTGCCGTCGACCGTTCGGACGCCGGTCTCGGTGATCTTCTCGATGCCGTCCGTGACGAGTACGACGTTGTCGCGGGTCAGTGATCGGAACCAGCCGGCATCGATCAGCAGGCGTTTTCCGTACGGCGGATAGTCGGGCACGCTGCGGGCCAGCACGTCCGGGTGCTCGGCGAGCTCCTGCTCGATGTAGGCGGTGAGTTGCGCGCGAAGCCGGTCGTTGCCCTTGTTGATGGCCCGACCGAGATGCGGGAACTCGGGATCCACCTGCAGCAGACCCCACACCTTGTCGCCCATGCGCCAGAACAGCCGGGCCCGATACCAGGCCAGGTAGTAGGGCACGTGCTCATTGAGGAAGTGCACGGCGGCCGACACATCGGCACCCTTGAGAGGGTGCGGGATCGCCCACTGCGCGGTCCGTTGGAAGACGCGGACCTCCTGCGCCACCTCCGCGCTTGCGGGCACGAATTGCATGGCGCTGGCGCCGGTTCCGATGACGGCGACCCGTTTGCCCGCGAGATCGATCGAGCGATCCCAACGGGCGGTGTGCAGGGTCGGACCGCCGAAATCGGAGAGTCCGGGTAGATCGGGGATGCTCGGCTGGTTGAGGAGCCCGACGGCGCTGATGACGACGTCGGCGACGAGTGTCTCCGTCGCCTCATCGCAGTCGGCCGGTCCGATACTGATCTCCCACTTCGAGGTGGCCTCGTCGAACTGCGCCTCGTGGACGAGCGTGCTCAGCCGAGTGTCGGCCAGGACGCCGTGACGCTGCGCCAGGGTGCGCCAGTAGTCGGCGAGCTCGCTCTGCGGTGCGAAGTAGCTCGACCAGTCCGGCTTGGGATCGAACGACAGGGCATAGAGGTAGCTCGGGGTGTCGACCCCGCACCCCGGATAGAAGTTTTCGTGCCACGTGCCGCCGACGTCGGGGTTCTTGTCGACGACGGTGTAGGCGATACCGGCCTGCGCCAGACGCACTGCCATCGCCAACCCCGAGATGCCGGCGCCGATGATCAGGACCCGGAAGCCCGACCGAGGCGTCGACTGCGGTTCGCTGTGACGGGCATAGATTCCCATCTCCTCACCGAGCAGACGACCGTAATCCGCGGGGATCGAATCGTGCAGCATCACCGACAGCGCGGCCGAAAGTCGCTCGGGCTCTGGCAGATCGGCCGGCGGTTGCAACGTCCCGTCCCGCCAGGCGATGAGCACCTCGGCCGCTTCCGTGCGTATCCGCGCTGCCAACTCGTCGTCGAACCCACCCGAATCGTGATCCCCGAGGTCCCTCGGAGCGGTCGGGAGATACGGCTCCGAGATCCAGCGGTCGTCGCCGGTGAGCAGGGCGAGCGAACCGAGCAGGATCGGCAGATTCGCCTCGGCGAGAGCATCCGTCAATTCCGCATCGGTGAAATCGGGCGTCGGGGTGAATGCGCCCGACGGCTGATGTCCGGAGCGGAGTTTCTTCGATTGGGGTCTGGACTGCACCATACGTGCGACCATACAATCTGTTCAGACGTGGTGTCAATCACAGTCCACTCCGAATGTGCGGAGGACGGATGCCACCGGTGAAGAGGAGAACCCATGGGGCAGACCCGCCCGACAACCATGCTTTCCCGACGACGGACCGCGGTGCGCGAGCGTCGGCTCGTCGTCGGTTCGCATCGCACGAGGGTGTTGGAGGTCGACGGCGACGGACCGCTGTTGCTGTTGTTGCACGGCTTCGCCGACAGTGCCGACACCTGGCGAGATCTGTTGGAAGTATTGGGCTCTCGCGGAATCCGTGCGGCCGCGGTGGACCTTCCGGGATTCGGTCGGGCCTCGGGGATCTCCCGGGACGGACGTCTGCTGGAGATCTATGACGACTTCGTCGCCGCGGTGCTCGCCGCCCTGCGCGGTCCCGACGACCCACCGGCGATCGTCGTCGGCAACTCGATGGGCGCCACCGTCGCGGTGCGCGCGGCTAC
>NZ_MVPX01000545.1:0-15142 GCF_002043085.1 Gordonia sp. i37
ATCGGCGTGTTCGGACGAGATGGACCCGTCCGCGGCATGTGCCAACAACAGATCCACATCGGTGGTGGTGGCGGCGACCCGCACATACCGACCTGCGACGGCAGGTGCGCAACCCATGCTGATCAACAACTCCCGCAGTCGGGTGGTCTTGTGATCGGCCACGCCCAGCCGGTCCATCTCGCCGGTGAGGGTGGTGGCGTGGTGATCAACCAGATTGCGCAACAACAGGACCTGTTTCATCGCGCCGAAGGCTTGCGGCCCGGTCATCTCCGGATTCCATTGCAGGTCGCTGAGTTGGGTGACGATATCGGCGAAGATCGCCTCGGCGTCAACATCTTTGACGTCAAGAGTTGTGGTGGTGTCGATCATGGGCCCCTCCCCGATGGCTGATCGGTGTGATGGGTCCACTCTACTCGAACATATGGATCAGGGCAAGGGTGTTCGAGAATTATGTGGAAGGAAAGGTGCTTGTGGACAACAGGTTTCGGTGGTGGGCTGGCGGCAGTTTTCTGTCGGTGGGGTGTGGTAGGCGGTGCGGCTTTCGCTGTGAGCCGCATCGATGTGATTGGGAAGCTTGTTGTCTCAACGGGTCTCGAGGCCCGGCGCCTGGGGCGCCGTGCACCTCGACCATCGGGAATAGGGTGCTCGTCGCTCGGAGGAGGGCGCCTTGACCATCGGGCGGAGGGGGTCGCTGGTGCCGGACGGGTTCGTCGACCAGCGGATGGCTGCGGCGGGAACTCACCGCTGATCTGCATCCCGGGAGTGGCAGACGTTGATGGCCAGCAGGATTGATGCGTACATGGCCGGGGCGGTCGGGTCGAAGCCGAGTAGGGCGCGAATACGGTCGAGGCGCTGATACAGACTCTGGCGCCCGATGTGGAGGGTCTCGGCCGAGCGGGTGGCGCTGCATCCGTGAGTGAGATGGACTTCGAGGGTGCGGACGAGTTGCGAGGACGACGTCGCATCGTGGCGTACCAGCGGGGCGATGATGCGGCTCAGCTCGCTGCGTAGACCGTCCGACAACTCACGCGCCGCGGCGTCGGAGACGAGTTCACGGCTGGTCCTGATGTCGGCGGCCGTACCGCCGGCAGAGCGCAATTCGACTGCCACACCCAGCCTTTCCGAACAAATGCGGAGTTCGTCGGCCAACGTCAGGGCAAGGCCGGGACCCGCGCCGGTGTCGGCGAGCGGGCATGGGGTCCCGACGACGACGGTGAGGCGGCCGAGGCGCCGCGGATCGTCGGCCAGCGCCGCGCGGACCTGCTCGGCCGGCTCGGTGAGTTCGGTGTCGGTGGTCACGACGAGGCCGTAGACGGTCGCATCGACGGTGGCGTGGACGAGTCCGCCGAGATCCGCGGCCGCCGACAACGCCGTCTCGACCATCCGGGTGTCGGGTGCGTGGCCGGCCACCGGCACGAGCACGGCCTTGTCGCCGACCGGTAACCCCGACGTCGACAGCCGCGCAAGAAGATCCGCGCGCCGCAGAGGCCGACGGTCGACGAGCTCGGCCACCAGTTGCGCACCGATGGACGACCGCCCACCGGATCGGGTCAATACCGCCGCCAGCGGTCCGGCTCCGACACCGAGCAGCGCCTGCACACGTGCGGCGGGTATCGAGGACGCGCTTGGTCCCGCGAAGACCTGCCCGATCTCGCGGCCGCGCAAGGTGATCGGTTGCGCGGCGATCGCACCGTCGACCACGCGCCACGCGGCCCGGTCGTCGTCCACACCGTGCACCGCCAGCAGGGCGCCGCCACCACCCACCACGACGAGCGGCGTCCCGGTCACCTCGGCGATGTGCTCGATCATCGCGGCCGCGGCGCCGCGGGCGAGGTCGTCGTGCAGGGTTGCGTCGAGTCCACTGCGCAGCCGCAGGTCGCCGACCTCCTCGGACACGATCTCGGTATTGGCCGTCCGGCACACCTCGATGAACGGCACGATCCGCGTCAATTCGATGATCGGCAGGTGCGCGGCCGAGCCCTCCCGGATCATCTCCTCGGGTACCGCGTCGAAGCTCCGTCCGACCTCGAACGCCAACCCGGCGACGCCGCGTTCGGCCAGGTCACGCACATAATGGCGACGGGTACCGGCGTCCAGGCCGGCCAAGCCCAGGCCGGTGGTGAGCAATAGTTCGCCACCGGTCAGCAGAGGGCCGATCTCGAAGATCTCGCTGGAATGCACCCAGCTCACCGCAGCGTCGAGCCGGTCGTGCGCGGTCAGCACACGTGGGGCGGCCGGGGCGAGGTGCGTCTCGACCATGTGCCGCAGGGTGAGCGACGGTGCGGCGGGCAGCGGAGATTCAGACACGACGCCGACGATATGCCCGTTGACGCTCACTCGCGACCGGACGATTTGTCGGTTGAGTACGGCCGCGCCCGACGGCACCCTCGAAGCATGACCTCCACGATTGCCGACACCGGGCTCGACCCGCGATCACTGCTCGACGTCGCCTACGGCCAGGCGCAGACCGGTCTCGCCGAGGGCGGTATCCCCATCGGTGCCGCCCTGTTCGCCGCCGACGGCACCCTGCTCGGTCAGGGCCGCAATCGGCGCGTGCAGCATGACGATCCGTCGGTGCACGGCGAGACCGACGCCTTCCGCGCCGCCGGCCGGCAACGAGACTACTCCTCGACGATCATGGTCACCACCCTCGCCCCCTGCTGGTACTGCAGTGGGCTGATCCGACAGTTCGGGATCGGGTCGGTGGTCATCGGCGAGACGACGAACTTCTCCGGCGGTCAGGACTGGCTGCGTGAGCTCGGAGTGCAGGTCACCATCGTCGACGACGGCCGCTGCATCGCGATGATGAGCGGCTTCATCGAGAGCCATCCGCACCTGTGGAACGAGGACATCGGTGTCGCCGACACCGTCTCCGACCCAGCCGAGGAGACAGCATGACCGCCGCGAACCCCCGAACCGCGAACCCCCAAACCGCCAGCCCCATCCTCACCGTCGATCTGCAGCAATGGCGGCAGGGCGGGGACGCCGCAGCGCAGGTGTGTGCCGCCGTCGACGAATCCCTGCAGAAGGCCGGTTTCCTGCTGGTGACCGGACACGGGATCGATCCGTTCCTTCCGGCGGCGTTGCGTGCCGCGGCCCGTGAATTCTTCGCCCTGCCCGCCGATGTCAAGGCACAGTATGCGGTCGGCGTCGGCGGTCGCGGATGGATCGGCCCGGGTCTGGAGGCCAACGGTTACGCCGAGGGCACCGAAACACCACCGGACCTGAAGGAGACCTACAATTCCGGCGCACAGACTCCGGTCGGGATTCCCGAGGTCGACGACTACTGGTTCGCCCCCGACGTCTGGCCCACCGAGACCCCGCGACTGCGGGAGTTGTTCACCGCGTGGACCTCTCAGATGAAGGCACTTTCCGACGACCTGCTCGCGCTGATGGCCGAGGCGCTCGGAAAGGCCGGTGAGGACAATCCATTCCGCAATCTGGCGGGCAATGCCACCTGGACGTCGAACATCAACCACTATCCGCCGATGACGGTTGTCGGCGACCCCGAGCCCGGGCAGTTCCGGATCGGCCCGCATACCGACTTCGGCACGGTCACCGTTCTCGACCGTGAACCGGGAGCCGGTGGCCTACAGGTGTACAGCGACGAAAGTGGTTGGGCCGACGCCCCGTACGATCCGACCGCACTCACGATCAACATCGGCGATCTTCTCGAGTACTGGTCGGGTGGACGGTGGCCGGCCGGGCGTCATCGTGTGCTGCCACCGCAGCCGGAGAGCCCGGAGGAGGATCTCGTGTCATTGATCTTCTTCTACGAGCTCGATCACGACGCCGTCGTGACTCCGCTGGCTCCGCCGGTCGGTCGGGTCTCGGGGCGGCCCGATGTGATTGCCGGGGAGTTCATCAAGGAGCGGTTGGACGCGATCACCCTGGGGTGACTAGAATTCCGGCGTCACGAGTCGTCGGCGAGCCAGCGGCAGCCTTCCTCGTAGGCGAGATCGGCGGCCTCGAAGACGACGTCGGTGGCCATGACGATGTTCTCGGCGCCGAGTGTGGCGGTGAGCCCGGACCTGTCGAGGCGGCGCCGCATCGCCGGGTTGACCCCGGCGAGAATGAAACGTCCGCCCCGACTGCGGAGTTCGGCCGTGCGCGCGGCCAGCCCTTGGCCACTCGCGGGACCTCCGCCAACAGTGACGTGCCCTAATAGTGCACCGCGGTGACCTATCAGGTTGCCGCGCAAGCATTGCGGGCGCCACTGGCCCGACTCGAGGAGTGGCTGCAGGCCAACACAGCGGTCATGGCCACCCTCTTCCTCGTCATCGGGGTGGTGCTGATCGGCAAGGGCATTTCGGCACTCGCCTGACCCCGTGCGTCACGGTGTGACGATCGCGAAATCCGGATCGGGCGAATCGAGGTAGCCGGCGAGTTCGGTGAACAGTGCACCGTCACCCTCGATCTCGACCGAACCATCGGCCACTGACGCCGCGGGATCGGCCGCGGCGAGAACGATGGCAAGCAGTTCTGCGCGGGTGCAGGTCACCGTCAGTCCGGCCGTCGGCGTTTCGTGTTCGGGAGACAGATCGTGGTGGACGAGAACGCCGTTGCGGAGCTCTGTTCGATGCTTTCGCTCCTCGTCGGTGATCCGCCAGTCGATGATGATGTGGGCATCGAATGCCGCAGGTCCGTTGACCCGCAACGAGACTGCGTCGAACAGTTGCTCCACCGACAGGGCTGCGGCGATATCGGGAGCCGAGGTGGTGGTCGGCGTACCGATTGGCCCGTGCCGTAGTTCATACGCGCCCATCAGATAGAAGTTGCGCCAGGTGCCGTTCTCCGAGCCGTAGCCCAGTTGCTCGTAGGTGTCGGCCTGCAACTGCTTGGCCTCGACGTTGCCGGGGTCGGCGAAGATCACGTAATTCAGCACAGTGGCCACCCAGCGGTAATCGCCATCGTCAAAAGACTTGCGGGACTTGGCGATAACCTCGTCGGCACCGCCCATGAACTCCACGTGACGGGTCGCCGACGCCACCGGCGGATGTTCCCACAGGTGTGCGGGATTGCCGTCGAACCAGCCCATGTACCGCTGGTAGATGGCTTTGACGTTGTGGCTCACCGAGCCGTAATAGCCGTGGGTGTGCCAGGCATTGGTCAATGCGGGCGGCAACTCGATGTCCTCGGTGATCTCGAGTCCGGTCTTGCCCTGGTTGAGCGCGCGCAACGTCTGATCGTGCAAATACGCATACAGATCACGTTGCAGTGCCAGGAATTCGGTGAGTTCCTCGGTGCCCCAGGTGGGCCAGTGGTGGGAGGCGAAGAGCACATCGGATCGTCCGGCGAAGGTGGTGATGGCCTCGGTGAGGTACTTGGCCCACACGTGCGGATCGCGGACCAGCGCTCCGCGCAGCGTCAGTAGGTTGTGCAGGGTGTGCGTGGCGTTCTCCGCCATGCACAGTGCGCGCATCTGCGGGAAGTAGAAGTTCATCTCCGCGGGCGCCTCGGTGCCCGGGGTCATCTGGAATTCGATGGTGACGCCGTCGACGGGCTCGACGTGGCCAGTGGTGGAGATGTCGATGGTGGGCAGGATCAGCGTGGCGGTGCCTGTCGAGGTCGACTGACCCAGGCCCGCGCCGATCGCGCCCTGCGGCCCACGGGGTAGCGCCGCACCGTACATGTAGGCGGCTCGACGGCCCATCGCCGTTCCGGCGTAGACATTTTCGGCCACGGCATGCTCGACCATCCCGACCGGTGCGATGACCACGCATTCTCCGGCATCGACGGCCTCCTGCGTGGTCACCCCCTTGACACCGCCGAAGTGGTCGATGTGCGAGTGGGTGTAGATGACCCCGGTCACCGGCCGCTCACCACGGTGGGCGCGGTAGAGCGCCAGTCCCGCGGCCGCGGTCTCGCTGGAGATGAGCGGATCGATGACGATGACACCCGAATCGCCCTCGACCAGAGTCATATTGGACAGATCCAGCCCACGCACCTGATAGATGCGGTCGGTGACCTCGTACAGGCCATGTTTCGCGACGAGCCCGGATTGACGCCACAGACTCGGATTCGCGGTCGGCGGGCATGCGTCGTCGAGGAAGGCGAACTCCGCGCAGTCCCACACCGCGTTGCCATCAGCACCCGCGACCACCGATGATTCGAGCGCCGCGATGAAGCCGCGGTCGGTGGCGGCCTGATCTCGGGTGTCGCCGAACGGCAGAGACGACCCGTCGGGATCGTTCGCGGCGGAGATGGTCGGGGTCGCAGCGCGCGGGTCGGTCATTGCTCACCTCGAGGTCATGGTGCGGTCGAGTACGGTCCCCGCCCAGTCTCGTCGCCGAGTAGACCGGTGTCCTCACCTTCGGCGGATGACTTCGGATCTCCCGACCTCAGTTGGCGGTTTCCCGGCTACCCGAGGTGTGCTCGACGATGACCTGCGGATTCCAGGGCACCAGACCATCGACGGTCTTCTGTAATGCCGCAACCGGCGGCAGATCGTCCGGCGCCAGGACGTGCACGGTCACCGTGTCCCCGCTCCACGACGCACTGGTCACCACTGCCGAGGGCACATGCGCGGCGTCGAGCCAGCTGCGTGTGGCGTCCGCGACCTGCTGTGCCCACAGCGAGGTCAGGGAGTTGACGACCATCGGTACGGCGACGGCGACCAGGGCGATCAGCAACACCACGTAGGCGCGTGCCCGGCGCGGTCTCGCGGCCGACTCTGCGGTCGCCTGCGCAGGATGCGCGACACCGGCGATGGTGAACACGACGACACTCGTGATCACCATCGCCACCACGTTGGACGCGAACAACACGAAGGCGCCCAACGCCAATGACGGCGCACCCGACCCCAGACACACCCCGACGACACCGAGTGGCGGAACGAGGCTGATGGCGATGGCCACTCCCGGCAGCACATCACCGACGTCGCGGCGCGTGACCGCGACCGCGCCGACGAGCCCGGTGGCCAGCGCCGCGAGGAGGTCGACGAGCCGCGGTGACGTGCGGCCCTGCACCTGCGAATTGGTCAGCACGTTGGTCGGATCGGGCAACAGTTGCGCGAAGAGCACTCCGAGCACGGTCACCAGCACGACCCCGGCGAGCACGTAGGTGATGCTCGTCAGCACGAGCCGACCGCGACCGGTGACGATCCCCAGCCCGATCCCGAGAATCGGTGTCGACAGCGGCGCGACGATCATCGCGCCGATGACCGTGGCGGTACTGTCGCCGATCACGCCTGCCACGGCGATGACGGCCGAGAGGGTCAGCATCACCCAGAACGCCGACTGCTTCGACAACCGTTCTCCGGAACCGAGGTCCAGGCGACCGACGAGCTCGTCGAGGGTGCGCCGTTGCTTGGTCGGGACCAGGTGTTCGGGAATGCCGATCATCGGAGCCTCCTCCTTCGCCGAGGGCGAAGTGATCTGCGCCGAGAATAACTGGGACACCGATCTTTCCGGTCTGTTTGTGACCGGACTCGTGCGTGACGCGCAATTCTCACCCCGAAGGGATGACCCGAACCGGTCAGGGCCGCAGGAACCCCTTGACGCGTACCGCGTCGCGCCGGTTGTCGACGCCGAGCTTGCGATACAGCGAGCGGCAGTGCGTCTTGAGCGTGTTGGGAGAGATGAACAACGCCGCCGCGATCTCCTGCACGGTCATCGGCGTCCGGAGGTATTCGAGCACCTCGAGTTCGCGTGTCGTCAGCCCTCTGGTGGACTCGGAGTCGTTGCGCGACAGTGTATGCCGTCGAGTCAACATCTCGGCCAGGAAGCCGGGCTCGGACACCCGGGGGGCGTGCGCCGCGAGTAGGTCGGTGGTGGGCTGGTCGTGATTGTCGAGGAAGGGAAGGGTGATGAACTCGGGGGCGGCGAGGGTGATCGACCGGTCGAGCAGGCGATGCGCCCCGCGCCGGTCGCCCGACTGCCACGCGACGATCGCGTTCGTGAGCGTGGCATACACCCGGACGTAGGCGGGCAGTGCCCCGGAGTCGAGTCCGTGGGTGAACCGCCGCGCCTGGACGAGGTCACCCTGGCGGCGCAGAATGCCGGCGAAGAGTGCGCGCGACACCGGTACCGCCGAGGTGCTCTCCACCTCGGCGGCCAGTCGCCGGACCTCGTCGTCGGCGTTGCCGAACTCCGCCGCCCGCGCCTGGGCCAGACGTCGGTAGACCGGCCACGGCACACCGTGCAGATCTTCGTCGGTGACCCACTCCAGGTCGGCGCTCGCGGAGTCGACCTCGGCGCCACGCCGCAGAATCGACGCACTGATCAGGCGATAGACCCGCGCCAGCGGCGGATATCCGTCCATGGATCGCGAATTGTCGTGGCGGGAAAAATTGTGCAGCGCGGCGTCGAGATCGCCGGTCCAGAAATCGATCCAGCCGCGGGTGAAAGCATTCATGCCGACGTCGTAGTAATCCCATTCATCCCCGCCGTCGGAGTCGGCGATGACGCGGGTGATCTCGGTGAACCGCCCGGCGAAGGCAAGTGCGAAGGTGTGGCTGCTCTCGGCGCGTGTGGCCATCGCGGTCAGTCCGGCGGCCCGGCATTCCTCGATTGCGTTGCGCAGCAGGTCGACTCCTCGGGCGGGGTCTATACGCAGCCGCGGAGCGGTCCATCCGACGAGAAAGGTGCAGCCGGCGCGGAAGACCGGTCGGATGCGGGCGTCCTGCGCCGGATCGTCGAGTACCGACACGATGTGGGTGTGCGCCTGCACCAGCAGGCGGTGATCGTCGTGGTACAGCAGCGTGGCGACGGCGCGGGTCAGGTCGGTATCGGGATTCGGGTGGAGCTCGTGGAGGGCTTCGGCGTCGGCGAACAATCGGCGAGCCCCGATCGCGTCGCCCCGGATCGCCCGGCAGCACGCACGGATGTAGGTCAGTCGGCTGGCGCGGACCGGGTCGTCGACCTGGGACTCGAGTGCGGTGGCCGTGGATTCGGTTGCCGTGGCGCCGGAGGAGATGACGAGGCCGATCCAGTTGTCGGTGAGGATGTCGACCGCACGTTCGGCGTCGTCGGCGAGCAGGGACAGTTCGGCGGCGTGGAGGGGGTGGGAATCGCGGAGGTGTTCGGCGGCGGAGATGCGGCGTTTGCGCTGGCGGTCGGGGTCGGTGCGCTGCAGGATCAGCCGGCAGTGCTCGACGAAGAGCGAATGCCACGTGTAGACGGTGGTCGGGTCGCCGTCCGTCGAACGCCGGTCGGTGACCCGGCTGAGGAACAGCCCGCGGACGACGCAGTCGGCAACCAGGGTGGCGGCGTCGGCGCGGCCGCTGAGTGCCATCGCCAGCGCGAGATCGAAGCGTGACGTGGTGGTCATGTCGAGGATGAACTCGGCAAGTTCGGCCGGCAACGGAGCGAGGATCTCGGTCGCGACGTAGTCGGTCAGCAGGGTGGAGGGGGTGTCGGGGCCGGTGGGGGTGAGGCCGCCGCCCATGAGCGCGGCGTGGACGGCGATCGGCCATCCGCCCGTGGCCGCCCAGAGTTCCGCCGGATCGAGGGATGCCCCGGAGGTGGCACACGTGGCCGCCACCTCCTCGGCGGTGAACGTGAGGTGGGAGGCATCGACCATCGCGCACGTGCCGTGCAGCAATGCTCGGCTGATCGCGTGGGTGAGTCCACCGCTGTGACCGACGAGGACGAATCGGAGAGTGTCCGGGCCGTTCTCGATCAGGTCGGCGATGCCGGGATCGGCGAGGGCGTCGGCGACGCGATGGGCGTCGTCGATGACCACGACCACGCGTTGACCGATGGTGTCGATCGCGTCGGCGAACTCGCACGGCCTGATCGATGCCGTCACCGTGGGTTTGTGTAACGAGGCCAGCGTCGGATGATCACCGAGTTCGGGCAGGCGACTGATCGCGCTGATCATGCCGCGTAACAGCTCGGCGGGATCGGCTTCGGTGCGGGGCATCGACAGCCACGCCACCGGGAGCCCGGTGTCGCGGGCCCAGTCGGCGACGGCGACGGTCTTGCCGTGGCCGGACGGGGCGCTCACCGCCACCACGCGGTGCTCACCCACCAGGGTCCCGAGTGCGATGCTGAGTCGGTGCCGAACAATGGTGTCGGGCCGAGCGTGGGGAATCGAGGTCAAATACCACGGAAAAGGCTGCCACACCGCTGACGTAGAACTCACAGGGCCTCGCGGCGCCACACGGATTGCTTTATGCAATTTCGCATTCTCAATCCCCGAATCGTTGAATAATGCGTGTGATGCGATTGAGCTTATGTCACAAACCGTCCTCGGTGACGGCGAGCTTGACAAAATCGCCGCCGGTGTCCTGTTATCGGGGGACACCGATCGCGGATCGGGGCTGACGTACCGTGGCCACGTGGACTTCCGAATCTTCACCGAACCCCAGCAGGGCGCCGATTACGACCAGTTGCTCGCCGTGGCCACGGCGACCGAGGATCTCGGATTCGATGCGTTCTTCCGGTCGGATCATTTCCTGGCGATGGGCGACGCCGACGGCCTACCCGGCCCGACGGACGCGTGGGTGACGCTGGCCGGGCTCGCCCGCGACACCTCTCGCATCCGGCTCGGCACGCTCGTCACCTCGGCGACCTTCCGGCTCCCCGGACCGTTGGCGGTCTCGGTCGCCCAGGTCGACCAGATGAGTGGTGGCCGTGTCGAATTGGGCCTCGGAGCGGGGTGGTTCGAAGAGGAGCACCTCGCCTACGGTATCCCGTTCCCATCGCTCGGAGAACGGTTCGACCGGCTCGAGGAATCACTGGAGATCATCACCGGACTCTGGCAGACACCCGTCGGCGAGCGCTTCGACCATCATGGCGCGCACTACACGGTGAAGAATTCCCCCGCATTGCCCAAGCCGACGCAGTCGCCGCGGCCACCGATCATCATCGGGGGCATGGGCCGCACACGGACGCCCGCCCTCGCCGCACGCTTCGCCGACGAGTTCAACATCCCGTTCCAGTCGCTCGACACCGTGGCCGCACAATTCGACACGGTGCGCTCGGCCTGCGCCGCCGTCGGCCGCGACGCCGACGATCTCACCTACTCGGTCGCCCTCGTGTTGTGTTGTGGCCGTAGCGAAGACGAACTGTCACGTCGCGCGCAGGCGATCGGTCGCGACGTCGCCGAACTGCGTGCGAACGGCGCCGCCGGCACACCCGACGAGGTCGTCGAGACGATCAGCCGTTTCCGCGACATCGGTGTGAGCCGCGTTTACCTGCAGGTCCTCGATCTCGCCGATCTCGATCATCTCGAACTCGTGGCGAAAGAGGTTGTGCCGCAGATCGGTTAGCACTGCGCAGATCGGTGGGATCCGCGCAGCTCGGCGAGAACTGCGCTACCGTACCCGAGAGGATTGCCCGATTCGGGCGATCGGGTCACGACCGAGAAGGCTTTCAGGGGCCGAGAGGGCGGTGCGGGTATGCGGGTTCGGGGTCGATGGTCGGTACGCCGCGCGGCGTTCGTGGCGGTGATCGCCGCGACGGTGATCGCGATGGCAGGAGGTGCCGCAGCCGCACCGGCTTTCGCGAGCACGTTGCCCGAGGCATACGGCACCACGGTCGCGGGTGGGGTGACGGCATCGAATGTGTCGAATCACCTTCGGGCACTGCAGGACATCGCCAACCGCAACGGCGGCAACCGCGCCCTGGGCACCACCGGGTATCTCCGGAGTCTCGACTACGTCGAGGCCCGGCTGCGCGAGGCCGGCTACACCCCGATGCGGCAGGAATTCACCGCGACGATGTTCGAGGAGAAGGGCCATCAGCTCAGTGCGGGTGGCGCGCCGATCGATTCGCAGGTCCTCGGCTACTCCGGGTCGAGCGCGCCACTCACCGCGCCCGTGAGCGCGGTGCCGACCACCGACACCACGCCCGGGTGCCAGCCGGGCGATTTCCCGGCCACCGCCCGCGGCGCGATCGTCGTGGTCGACCGTGGTGTGTGCCCGTTCGGTGACAAGGTGGCCAACGCGAAGATTGCCGGGGCGCGTGCAGTGGTGATCGTGAACACCGAGAACGGCCCACTCCAAGGCACTTTGGGTGAAGACGCCCGCGATCCGCTGCCGGCGGTGGCGGTGTCACGCGACCTGGGATCGCAGGTGCGGCAGGCGGGGTCGCTGACCCTGGCGGTCGATGCCCGCACCGCACGCGTGAGGTCGTGGAATCTCCTCGCCGAGACCCACACCGGCCTGGCGAATTCGGTGGTCATGCTCGGCGCGCACCTCGACAGCGTTCCAGAGGGCCCCGGCATCAACGACAACGGCTCCGGCTCCGCGGCCGTGCTGCAGACCGCGCTGGCGATGACCGCACTCGCGCCGGTGAAGAACAAGGTGCGCTTCGCGTTCTGGGGCGCCGAGGAGGAGGGGTTGATCGGCTCCACTCACTACGTGGAGACGCTGCCCGCCGCCGACCGTGCCTCGATCCGGCAGTACCTCAACTTCGACATGCTCGGCTCCCACAATGGTGGCTACTTCGTCTCCGACGGCGACGGGTCGTCGCACCTGCCGGACTCCTACGCCGGGCCGCGGGGATCCGGGGAGATCGAGCGGGTGTTCACCGACTTCCTCACCCGCAGAGGCGTCGGCCCCGAATTCTCCGGGTTCGACGGCCGCTCCGACTACGACGCGTTCGCGCAGGCGGGCATCGCCACCGGCGGCATCGACTCCGGTGCCGACAAGGTCAAGACCCAGGCGCAAGCGGGGCGGTGGGGCGGGACCGCGGGTGAGATCTTCGATCAGAACTACCACACCGCCCGCGACACCTTCGCCAACGTCAACCAGAAGGTGCTCGGCACCATGGCCCCGGCCGTCGCGTACGCCGCGGGGTACTTCGCGATGGTCTGACCCAGGCTGCCGCGATCGGCTACCCTGACCGCGTGAGACGAAATACCAAATCCATCTCAGAGGCTTCCATTGCAGGGACCTCTCGCGCGTGCGGTGGCGATGCGGGCGCCGACGCCCTGCCGACCGCCTACCGCTGGCCGTTGGGTGATTCCGCGCATCGCCGCCTGGCCGAGCGGGTCAAGCGATGGACCGGCGTTGACCTGCTGCCCGACGAGCGCATCGCGCAGCGCTACGGCGAGTTGCTGTGCGCGGGCGACCCGGTGGCCGAACGGTTCGTCGCCGACACCTACCGCGGCGAGCTCGGTCCGCAACGCAGCCGCGAGTTGCTCGACCGCGCGCTGGACGAGGGAATCGACGCCGTCGATGATGCGCCTGACTCCATGCGCGCGTTGTTCGCCGACTTCGACGCGATGCCCGACTGGGCCGATCCCGTCCAGATCGAAGCCGGCGCCGCGGTGTGGCGTCGGTGGGCGTACGCACTGGGCGGCGTCGGCAACGCCGGAACGATGGATACCTACACCGAGGGGTCGCTGGCGGTGCCGCTGTCGTTGGCCGGAGGCTATGCCGGCGAACGCGCACTCAATCGCTACCTGGAGACAAGCCGCTGGTGGATCGAGGTCTCACGGCCGGGAGCCATTGTGCGCCAGGGAAGTCTGGCCCGCGCGATCACCATGCGCGTTCGGGTGATGCACGTGTCGGTGCGCGCCGGGGTCCGGCGCCACGACGAGTGGGACGACCAGAAGTGGGGGCTGCCGATCAGCCAGAGTGAGATGATGCTGACCCTGCTCGGCGGCAGCGTGGGGCCCGCGATGGGGCTCTACGGATTGGGCTACCTCACGTCGAAGGCCGAACTCGAGGCGTCGCTGGTCTTCAATCGCTACCTCGGTTATCTGCTCGGGGTGCGCGTCGACGACATCTATCCACGGACCATCTCCGACGGTCTACGCCTGCTGTATCTGTTCGACGCCACCCGATCGCACGATTCCGGTTCTGCCGGAGCCGAACTCGTCGAATCTTTCGTGCCCGGCTTTGCGCCGCGACCCGATATGACCCGACGCGATCGATGGCGCGCCTGGTATCACCTGCAGGCCCAGTCGGGATATGCGCGACTGTTCATGCTGCCGCAGAATCGCCGGCGGTTCGATCTCCCGGCCGGCTGGATCGGCGTCGCGCTCCTGCTCGCGCAGGTGCCCCCACGACTCGTCGGTGAGGTGGCCCGACGACTCGTGCCCGGCGTCGACGAGCGTCTGCAGCAGTGGTCGGTGGCCCATTGGGAGCGTTGGCACACGTGGCAATCCGATCGTCCGGCGGAGTTCGCGGCGCCCTCGGAATTGCGGCGCTGACGGGCAATGATTCCGGTCAATGAGTCGAATATCGCAGCAGTGCAACCCCATTGGTGAACGACCGCGCTTCCAGCAGGCGTAGCTGAGGAGCCGACCCGTGCTCGGGAAACAGCCTGCGGCCGCGGCCCTGCACCGCGGGGTAGATGAACAGACGGAACTCGTCGACGAGGCCGGCCGTGGTGAGTGCGTGGGTGAGCATGATGCTGCCGGTGACGACGATGTCGAGGCCGTCGCGTTGTTTCAGTGCCGCAACGGATTCGGCCACGGACGTGCCGGGCACGATGGTCGAGTTCTGCCACCCGGGTTCGGTGAGGGTGGACGACACCACATACTTGTCGACCGCGTTCAGGTAGTCGGTGATGCCCGTCGGATCATCCTGCTGGTGCGGCCAATAGCCACGAAAGTCCTCGAACGTCCGGCGTCCGACCAGGAGTGCGTCGGATTCGGCGTCCTGACGGTGACTCTCGGCCATCAGGTCCGGGGTCTGGTCCGTCGGATCGAACCACGACGTCAGCATCTCGATCGATCCGTCCAGGGTGACGTTCTGGGTGACGACGAGCTTGCGCATGACTTCTCCTCTGCCGGTGGTTGTGGCACAGAGACAGACCGCCCGGCGCACGTGAACTCATCGCGAGGGCACCCGCTCACGCCCCCAACAGCGCCTCCCGATGTGCATCGACGACCTCACGGATCGCCTCGACCATCGCGGCCACCGCGGGCCGGCGATAGGCCTCGGTCCGGGTCACCAGCCAATAGGTCAACTGGGCGTTGACATCCGGGAGTACGCGCACCAGATCGTCGTGACGATCGGCCAGATAACAAGGGAGTAAACCGATCCCGGCGTGGGCCCTGGTCGCCTCGACGTGGACGAAGACGTTGGTCGAGGTGAGCCCCTCGGCCATCTGCGGGACCAGGGTGCGGGCGAGGTCGAGATCGTCGACCTGCAGCATCGAGTCGACGAAGTAGACGAGCGGATGCGAGGTCAGCTCCGTGGCGGTGTGCGGCATGGCGTGTTCGGTGACGTAGCGCCGCGACG
>NZ_MVPX01000546.1:0-7013 GCF_002043085.1 Gordonia sp. i37
GGGAGCCGGTAGTCGGCCAACCGCATCGCCTCGGCCCGATGGACGTGCGGCTCGCCGACCACGATCTCGATGTCGAGACCGGTGCGGGTGTGCGAGGCCAAGCGGGTGGCGGTGACGATCTCGACCCCGATACCTGGATGCCGGGTGCGCACCGCGACCGCGGCGGGCGCGGCGAGCAGGGCGGAGAAGCCGTCGGTGGCCGAGATCCGGACCACGTCGTTGATCGACACACCGTCTCGCGCATCGGCACCGAGGTCGCGAACGGCAGCCTCGATCTGTTCGGCAGCGGCGAATGCCCGCCTGCCGAGATCGGTGAGCTCCCAACCGCCCGACCCGCGCGCCAACGCGCGGCCGCCCAAGGCCTTCTCCAGGCTCTCGATTCGCCGCGCGACCGTGGTGTGGTTGAGGCCCAACGAGTCGGCGGCGGTGGTGAAGCGGCCGGTCCGTCCGACGGCCAGCAGCACCAGCAGGTCGTCGGAGCTGGGGCTGGTGGACGGCATATCTGCATATTTGCAGATCCGATGCGACGAAGAGGTCATTGAAAGCGCATTGACGGGCATTGATACTCGGACGAGATGTGAGTGGCATCACACCCGATGCCCGGAAGAGGAGTGATCATGGCCAACCGTGAGATCGCAGACGGGCCGAACCCCGACGCTGCGCAGACCTATCGACCCTCGGGGCTGCGGCGAGTCGTCGCGGCGTCGATGGCCGGCACCGTCGTCGAGTGGTACGAGTTCTTTCTCTATGGCACCGCCGCGACCCTGGTCTTCAGCAAGGTGTTCTTCCCCGCGGGCGGCAACGAACTCGACGCCATCATCGCCGCGTTCGTGACCTACGCCGTCGGCTTCGCCGCCCGCCCGCTCGGCGGGGTGGTCTTCGGTCACTACGGCGACAAGTTCGGCCGCAAGAAATTACTCCAACTGAGCCTGGTGCTCGTCGGCGTCTCGACATTCCTGATGGGCTGTCTGCCGACCTTCGGCGCCATCGGCTACCTCGCGCCGGTGCTGCTGGTGGTGCTGCGGTTCGTCCAGGGATTCGCCGTCGGCGGTGAGTGGGGTGGCGCGGTGCTGCTGGTGGCCGAGCACAGCCCCGACCGCAGCCGCGGCTTCTGGGCGTCGTGGCCGCAGGCCGGTGTCCCCGTCGGGAACCTGTTGGCCACGATGGTGCTGCTCATCATGACCTCGACGTTGAGCGACGCGGCCTTCCTGGGCTGGGGGTGGCGGGTGGCGTTCTGGCTGTCGGCGGTCATCGTGTTCGTCGGCTACTACGTGCGCACCAAGGTCACCGATGCCCCCATTTTCGTTCGCGCACAAGAGGAGATCGAGGACGCCAAGGCCACCTCGTTCAGCGTGCTCGAGGTCATCCGGCTCTACCCGCGTGGTGTGCTGACCGCGATGGGCCTGCGCTTCGCCGAGAACATCATGTACTACCTCGTCGTGACGTTCTCCATCACCTATCTGAAGGTCGTCGTGCACGCCGACACCGAACTCATCCTGTGGTGGATGCTCGTCGCCAACGCCGTGCACTTCGCGGTGATCCCATTGGTGGGGCGGCTCTCCGACCGCGTCGGCCGCCGACCCGTCTACGCCCTCGGCGCGTTCGCCACCGCCTTCTGGGGATTCTTCGCCTTTCCGATGATGGACACCGGTCATCACCTGGTGATCATGTCGGCGATCATCATCGGCCTGGTCTTCCATGCCTTCATGTACGCCGGTCAGCCGGCGATCATGGCCGAGATGTTCCCCACCCGGATGCGGTATTCCGGTGTGTCCCTCGGCTATCAGGTCACCTCGATCGTCGCCGGATCGTTGGCGCCGATCATCGCCGCCGAACTGCTGAGCAGCTTCCATTCCTCGGTACCCATCGCGATCTACCTGGCCGGCGCCTCGGTGGTCACCTTGATCGCCGTCGCCTTCGCCCGCGAAACCCGCGGTGCATCACTGGAATCCATCGACGCCGCCGACGCCCGGGACAATCTCGATGCGCCGCGGGCGCGGACGGAGGTCACCGCATGAGCGCCGCCGGAGTCGATCTGAGTGGCCGTCGCGCGCTGATCACCGGTGCCGCCAACGGAATCGGAGCCGCCTGCGCCCGTGGTCTCGCCGCCGCGGGGGCACAGGTGACGATCGCCGACGTGGACGGGATCGCCGCCAAGCAGGTCGCCGCCGACCTCGACGGCGAGGTCTGGACGGTCGATCTGACCGACACCACCGAACTCGACGATCTCACCCTCGACGTCGACATCCTCGTCAACAACGCCGGTATCCAATCGGTCGCGCCAATCGAGGAGATGGCGCCGGACACCTTCCGCCGGATGCACCGGCTGATGGTGGAGGCGCCGTTCCTACTGATGCGTGCGGCGTTACCGGCCATGTACCGCAACGGTTTCGGGCGGATCGTCAACATCTCGTCGGTCCACGGGCTGCGGGCGTCGGCATACAAGTCGGCCTACGTCTCGGCCAAGCATGCGCTCGAAGGACTGTCGAAGGTCGCCGCACTCGAGGGCGCCGTACACGGCGTCACCAGCAACTGCGTCAATCCCGGCTACGTGCACACCGATCTCGTCGACCGACAGATCGCCGATCAGGCACGCGTGCACCACATGTCGGAGACCGAGGTGGTCGAGAACGTGCTGCTCGCCGAGAGCGCCATCAAGACCATGACCACCCCGGACATGGTGGCGTCCCTGGTGGTCTGGCTGGCCTCGGACAACGCGGCGATGGTCACCGGTGCGTCCTACCCGATGGACGGCGGGTGGAGCGCGAGCTGAGACAGCCTGCCCCGCAGACGATCCACAAAGCAACTACGCGGTGTGCCCCTGCGGGCACACCGCGCAGTCGCTGGTGAAGGACGTCGGTTACGTCACGGGGGTGCTCACCGCACCGTCGGGCGATCGACGCCGAGGCCGATGTCGACGGTGGTGCGCTCGCCGGTCACGACGCGCGCCTGCACCGCGGTCGGCTCATACATGTTGGCGACCAACGTGAACTGGGCGTCGGTGAGTCCCTCGATCCGGTAACGGCCGTCGGAGTCGGTGGTCACCGACGCGACGATCGTCTGATCCGGCCCGATCGCCGACACGGTTGCCCCGATCAGCGGGGTGCCGTCGACGGTCCGGACCGTGCCCTGGACGCCGCCGGTGGCCGACAACACGATCTGCGCCTCTGCGGCAGAACCGGTTTCGACGGTGATCAGCTGGCTCGACGGCGCATAGCCGGGCGCCGAGGCCGTCACCGCGACGGTGTCCCCGGCCGACAGACCGGTGACGGTGAACCGGCCATCCGAGTCGGCCTGTGCGTTGGCGATGACCGCACCCGACTGATCGGTGACAACCAGATTCGCGGGCAGCGGACGATGCGCGTCGCGGACCCAACCCCGCAGTGACGCACCGCCACCGAGGGCGAAGTCACGGCGGAAGATGAGATCCCCGACCACCGAGACCGCCAGCGCCCGTGGCGAGAGCCCGGGAGCCGTTGCGATCACCGTGTAGGTGCCGTCGGCCAGATCGGTGACCGCGTACGACCCGTCCGGGTGAACCGCGGTGGCGCCGACCTGATGGCCACGCAGATCGGTGACGGTGATCGCCGCATCGGTGACCGGCGATCCGTCACCCGAGGTGATCAGACCCGCGATTCGCGGTCGCACCGGCTGCGTCCCGGCCTCGCCGGCCGAGGTCAGCAGATGCCGCGGAGCAGTGGTCGTGCGCGTCGACTCCTCCTCGGTGACCAGTTCGGACGGTGTGCCGAAGCCGACGTCACCGGCCACTGCGGCCAACTCCGCGCCCAGAGTCTCCGGGGTCGCCGGCTTCTTCTTCGAGCCGGTGAACAGTGAGGCGATGGCACCGAGGACGCAGCAGATGAGTGCGAAGGTGAATGCTGCGGTGAGGCCGTCGGAGAACGGATCGCTGATCAGGTGCGGGAAGAAGTTGAGGCCGGTGAGGTGATCGACGCTGGTTTGGGGGAGTCCTTGCAGTGCTTGGCCGGCGACTTCTCGGATGGGGTTGTAGCCGAGGAATGCGGCGAACAGGATGCCGACGGTGGGGATGTGGGCGATGCCGTCGGCGGCGGGTGCGGGCATACCGTTGGCGGTCAGTCCGGAGTACATGGCGTCGGGCAGGTGGGTGGAGAGTCCGGCGATCATGAGGGAGAAGAACAGGCCGATCGACAGGACCATGGCCGCGTTCTGGAAGGTGGTCATCATGCCCGCCCCGGAGCCACGGGAGGTGATGGGTAGGGAGTTCATGACTTCGGCGCGGTTGGGGGAGGCGAACAAACCCATGCCGATGCCGTTGATGAGTAGGACGAGGGCGAACACCCAGTAGGTGAAGTTCACCGGCATCGCGATCAGCGCGCCGAAGGTGCCTGCGGTGATCAACATGCCCATGGTGGTGAACCATTTGGTGCCGAGTTTGTCCGAGAGTGCCCCGGAAACCGGTGCGCTGATCAGGAAGCCGATGGTCATCGGGATCATGTAGATACCGGCCCACAGCGGGGTGCGGGAGTAGTCGTAGCCGTGCTGCGGCAACCAGATGCCCTGCAGCCAGATGATGAGGATGAACTGTAGGCCGCCTCGGCCGATGGAGCCGGCGAGGTTGGCGAGGTTACCGAAGGTGAACGACCGGTTCTTGAACAGGCTCAGTTCGAACAGTGGGCTGTCGACCTTGGTTTCGATGAACACGAAGGCGATCAACACGATGACGCCGCCGATCAGCCCGGTCAACACCCAGGGGTTGGTCCAGCCCATGGCGTGGGTTCCGTAGGGCTGGATGCCGTAGGTGATGGCGATCAGGATCGCGATCAGGCCGATGGCGAAGGTGATGTTGCCCCACCAGTCCATTTTGGCGTGCTTGCGTTCACCGAGATCGTGCAGCTTCAGATACGCCCAGATGGTGCCGATGACACCGAAGGGCACGGAGACGAGGAAGATGTAGTGCCACTGGATGGGGGCGAGGATGCCGCCGATGAGCAGGCCGAGGAACGAGCCGGCGATGGCGGCGACTCCGTTGATGCCCATGGCCAGTCCGCGTTGGTTGGCGGGGAAGGCGTCGGTGAGGATGGCTGAGGAGTTGGCCATGAGGAAGGCGCCGCCGACGCCTTGGACGATGCGCCAGAAGATCAGCCAGATCGCTGCTTCGCTGCCGTCGAACCAGGTGATGGCGAGGAAGATCGAGGAGATGGTGAAGATGGCGAAGCCCATGTTGTACATGCGGGCTCGGCCGAACATGTCGCCGAGGCGGCCGAAGCTGACCACGAGGACGGCGGTGACGACGAGGAAGCCCATCATCATCCACAGCAGGTAGCTGGTGTTGCTGCTGTCGAGGGGGTTGACGTTGATGCCCTTGAAGATGTCGGGCAGTGCGATGAGCACGATCGAGGAGTTGATGGTGGCGATGAGCATGCCCAACGTGGTGTTGGACAACGCAATCCACTTGTAGTGAGGACCGAGCTCCTCCAGCGAGCGCTGCCGGGACCGGCGTGGCGGTCCGGCAGCGGCGCCGGTCTCGGCGACTGCGGTATTCGACATGTCCTGCCTTTCAGATCAATATGTCAATTCTGTGCGGTCGGCGCTGACCGTGTCCGCGAACAACTGGGGTGACGGAGTCATCCGTCGGTCCGGACCGCCTCCACCTCGAGGGAAATCCGTGCGGTGCCGCCGATCTGGGCCACACCGCTGATGAGTGTGTCGTCGAAGCTGATGCCGAAGTCGTTGCGGTGCAACGTCCCCGTCGCGCCGAAGGCGGCACGACGGCCACCCCAGGGGTCGTCGACCTCGCCCTGATAGCTCAGTTCCAGCTCGACCGGTACCGCATGTCCGCGCAGCGTCAGCGTGCCGGCCAGGGTCCAGGTGTCGTCACCACGCGGCCGGACGCCGGAGGCGGCGAAGGTCGCGACCGGGAAGCTCTCGACGTCGAAGAACGCATCCGAACGCAGGTGCTCGTCACGCGTCCGGTTGTCGGTGTCGATGCTTGCGGTCTTGATCTCGGCGAACACCGAGGACTGTTCGACCGATTCGGGGACCTCGATGTGCCCGGTGAAATCGGTGAAACGTCCACGGATGGTGGAGATCCCGAAGTGACGCACGCTGATCTCGAGCAACGAGTGTCCCGGATCGATCTCCCAGTGTCCGGTGCTCGGGGTCGGTGCGTCGCCCGCGCGTACCGCGGTGATCTCACCGAGACTGACCGTCCCGGCGCCGGCCACCACGGCCACCCTCGCGGTCGGCTGGTAGCCCTCGGCGGCGATGACCACGGTGTAGGTCCCGGTGCCGAGGTCGTCGGCGACCGCGGTGCCGTTGTCATCGGAGCGGGCGACGGCCTGCTGCGCGCCGGCGTCGGACATGATCGTCATGATGGCGTCGCGGACCGGCCGTCCGGCGGTGCTGACGACGCGCGCGGTGATGGTGCTGCTCATGCCTGCCCCCTTGCGCCCAAGACGAATTCGTGGTTGGCGACGCGACCCGCCGCGACGTCGATGGTGGCCGCCACGGGTGCGTAGCCGTTGGCGACAACGGTGTAGTCACCCGGGGTGAGGTTGGCGAACAGGTAGCGGCCGACCTCGTCGGTGAGGGTGCTCGCGGCCATCTCCCCGGCGTCGTTGAGCAGTGCCACCTGGCTGTGACCCACGGGGGTCCCGGCACCGGTGGTGCCGTCGGTGATCACGCCGGTGAGTTCGGCTGCGGTGCGCAGCACGGTGGTGATCTCGCCGTCGGCGAGGTGCACGGTCTCGGCGACCGGATCGCAGCCTGCGGCGGTGACGATGACGGTGAGTGTGTCGTCGCCGAGTCCGCCGATCTGCCAGTGGCCGGCAGCGTCGGTGACCGTGGTCGCCACGACCTGCCCGGTGCGGTCGGCGATGGCGATGGTCGCGCGGGCGACCGGCTCGCCGGTGGCCGAGGTGGTCACGACGCCCGCGAGAGTTCCCATCGACGCGAGGATGATCTCGGTGTCGACCGGGGCGGTCCCCACGGTGACGGTGACCGCGGCCGGTTCGTGGCCGGCCGCCGATACGGCG
>NZ_MVPX01000547.1:0-3375 GCF_002043085.1 Gordonia sp. i37
ACACGCGAAGTCACCGGCACACCACAACGGACGCCGGTGACCTCGCCATGCGTTGATGACAGGCACACGTCAGGCGGCCGGCGTCGGGTCGAACTCCTCGACGACGGGTTCGGTCCCGGCCCGCAGGGTGACGAACGACCATTCCGGCACCGCCGTCCAATGCGTGTCCCGGTACTCCAGTTCGAGCGGCTCGGACACCAGAATCCGGCCGTCGGCGGGCAGCTCGATATGCGCTCCCGGATCGGCCGCCGACAACCGCATGTGTCCCGTCGAGTGATACAGCGTGCGCGAGGACCGGTCGCTCGAGTACCTCAGCGCGTAGAGCGCGTCGCCGTCGGCGGCGCAGAAGGTACCGACAAAGGGTTCGACGACGCCGTGGTCGGCGCGCGCCCGCTCGATACGGGCCACCATCCGCGCGAACGCGCCCCTTTGGGTCGCTCGCCAGTCCGTAGGTCAGGGCGAGGAAGAAGCACACCTCGGTGTCGGCGTTGCCCTCCACGAACGGGTACAGCTCGGGATCGATGTCGAAGGTCAGGTCCCGCTTGAGATCCGAGAACCGCGGAATCTCCCCGTTGTGCTGAAACAGCCAGCGCCCGTGCACGAACGGATGGCAGTTCACACGTTCGGTGGTGCCGCCGAGCGCCGCGCGCACATGCGCGAGGAACATCGGTGACCGGATCTGCTCGGCGAGTCGCTGCAGGTTGTGGTCGCTCCAGGCGGGCCGGGTGTCGCGGTACTGGCCGGGAAAATCGCGATCGCCGTACCACCCGAATCCGAAGCCGTCGCCGTTGGTCGGCCAGTCGTGATGCCGAATCATCGTCGTCATCGGCGAGCCCGGGAGATAGAGCTGACGCGCCTCGAAGCTCTGGTCGACCAGCGAGTGCGACGGCCTGGTCAGCAGGTCCTCGAGATGAATCGGGGAACCGGTGTAGGCCAGCCAGCGACACATGGACCGACCGTAGCAATCACCCGCACCGCGCAATGCCCAACCGCAGCGGCTCGGCACCGGCAGACCTCGGCGAATCGATAGGGTGACCCCATGATCCGAGCCATCCGCCTGCACAACGACGAGGACGGACGTTCACACGTCCGGCACGGACACATCGATCTGGTGGAGAACGCGGTGCGCTCGGCGTCGGCAGCCACGACGACCTCGGCGTTCCAGGAAACCGAGAGTGGCGGGTCTCTCGATTGGCACACCGCGCCGCGGCGGCAGTACGTGATCACCCTCGCCGGTGTTCTGGACTTCGTGACCCGCGACGGGGAGCAGTTCCGGCTCGAGCCGGGGATGGTGCTGGTGGCCGAGGACACCGTCGGCACCGGACATCGGTGGCATCTCGTGGGCCACGACCCGTGGCGCCGCCTCTACGTGGGGCTCGCCGAGGGCGCCGACAGCGGGTTTGTCCCCGACGCCTGAAGGTTCTGGCGAGCTAGCTCTCGTCAAGCGAGACTCAGCTGATGTTCTGCGCGAGTCCCACCAGGATGTTCTCGGGCCCGCGGATGTAACAGAGGCGATAGACGTTCTCGTACTGCACCACTTCGGGGCCGACGAGACGCGCGCCTTTCGCGACGGCTCGGGCGAGGGTGTGGTCGAGGTCGTCGACCTCGAACATGACTCGCAGATATCCGAGCGCGTTCACCGGCGCGTTGCGATGGTCGTCGATCACCTCGGGTGCGAGGAACCGTGAGAGTTCGAGCCGACCGTGACCGTCGGGCGTGCGCATCATCGCGACCTCGACGCGCTGATCGGCCAGCCCGGTCACCCGACCGGCCCACTCCCCCTCGGCCATCGCGCGACCCTCAAGCTCGAGCCCGAGTTCGACGAAGAAGTCGATTACCGCCGAGAGATCCTCGACGACGATGCCGACGTTGTTCATCCGGATCGTCATGCGTGGCGCCCTCGTTTGGGAATTCTGTTGGGCCCGTTCATTGCTGAACCTCCGGATCGGCGAACACGGGAGTGCGGCGACTCATCCCCGCCGCGACCGCCTCCAACTGATTCGGCGAACCCATCAGACCGACCTGCAGTTCGCTCTCCAGCAGCAGCGCCGATGCCGGATCGGAGCTCGTCCAGGTGTCGTCGTAGAGACGCTTGGCGGCTTGAACGGCATGCGGGGATTTGCCGGCGATCTCGTGAGCCAGCGCCAATGCCTCGGCGAGCGGGTCGTCGGCGACGCGGGTGACGAGGCCGAGCGCATCGGCTTCGGTTCCGTTCAGGATGCGTCCGGTGAACGTCAACTCCTTGGCGACGTCGATGCCGACGAGCCGCGGCAGGGTCTGGGTGATACCCATGTCGGGCACCAGACCCCACTTGACCTCCATGATCGACAGTCGGGCATCCGGTGCCGCATACCGAATGTCGGCACCGAGCGCGATCTGCATGCCGCCGCCGAAGCAGTTGCCGTGCACAGCGGCGATCACCGGCGCGGCGATGCGCGACCAGTCGTAGGACACGCGCTGGGCCAGATTGGCGGCGCGGCCGTCCTCGCGTGCCATGAGATCCATCGGACCGCTGCCCTCGCGGTCACCCAGACTCGTGATGTCGAGGCCCGAACAAAAACTCTTGCCGTCGCCGTGGAGTACGACGGCGCGCACGGTGCGATCGGCGGCCAGCTTCTCGGTGACGTCCACGAGCGCCTCGAACATCGCAGCATCGAGAGCGTTGTGCTTCTCGGCGCGATCCAGCGTCACCGTGGCGACGCCGTCAGCGTCGACGTCGAGGCGGATTCTGTGCTCGCTCATACTGATACCGATCTCCCGGGGGTCGGACGTCACGACTGCACGCTGTTGTCCAGGGTGCGCTGCCGACGTTACAGGTGGGTGCGGTGGCACGGTAGACGTTGCGCGTGCAGGATGTCGCGCCGTCTCGCACGAACAGAGGGGGTGTAGCGGCTGGGGAAGTCACGGTGCGCCTCCGTGGATCTCTTTCAAACACAGCAGGCGCACACCGGCCGGAGGCCGGAAGGGATGTCACGGTGCCCCCGGCAGGATTCGAACCTGCGGCCTTCTGCTCCGGAGGCGTTGTGTCACCATCGTTTTCGCAGGTCAAGGCGGTTGTATCGGTCTAACCAGACCAGATAGCCGCAGGTCGCGCTCCCCCATCTGATCGGGTGGCCCACTTTCGGCCCACCCGCTCATCTCCTGACTCCCAATAAGAAGCCCCCGCACCAGTTACCGCTGGCCGGGGGCGTGGGAGCGATGAGATGGCATCAACTCTGGGCACCAGTGTATGCGCTGGTGAGCACATCAGTCGAGGGCAAGAGAGCCTGTGGCCGGAGCTTGCGGAGGACTCGGGGTCTCGCGGCAGCCTGCCAGGAGGCTCCCCGACCACGTCGTCAACCGCAGGCCGGGAGCGGCGCGCCGGTGAAGGCCGAG